>NZ_DICC01000050.1:42889-117397 GCF_002415215.1 Empedobacter sp. UBA5036 | reverse complement strand
CCATTAAAAGACATTTGCTCAGAAGCACAAAAACCTCTATTTGGTGCACTATACTGATGTTCTTTACAAATTTTAGAGCGATTAATTCTTGCTATTTTACACACCTCCAAGGGCATACTATCAACGATAAAACAATTTTCAAATTCATTAAATTCTTTCGCTAATTTAAGTCGAATACTATTAATTTGCTCTGATAATCTTCGTTTTCTACGATTGTAAATTCTACGCTCAATTTTACAACTTAGCGCTTTAGGAAGATTTCGAAATAAATGATTTTCACTATCAATACCCATAAATTCAGCTGTTAAAACAAGATTTATGAGTTCTAAATCAAAAAGTTTAGGTCTTCTACGTTGATAAATTAAAAGTGTATCTGTGGAAATTTTTCGTAGAACTTCCAATATTCTTTCGTAATTTGCAAGTAAGTTGTTCATTGTAAATGTTTTGTAGTTAAAACAATTTACTGATTTTCAATCAAATGAACAACTTTATTCTTTATTAATCAAAATGCACAACGGGTTATACTAATTTTTTTCCAAAAAAATGGAAAGACAAAAAGACAGGCTAAGATAATTGTAAAGAATAAAATGTTTTTTTATACGCTCTTTGTCAAGTTGAATTCATTTCAACTTCGCATCCTCAAAGTAAAACTCAAATCAAAAAAAACTTTATACATTTACCGAAGCACTTCTCGCGACAGAAGTGCTTCTTTTTTATTTAAAATCTGACAAAACGACACATAATGGGCATTGGCAAACTATTTGATTCAATCAGAAACAAAAAAACTAATAAGAATATGTCTGACCAAAATATACACGAAGAATTAGAGAACGAGAATCTTCAAGAAAACGTTCAAGAGAGTGATAACACTGTAGAACAACCACAAGAAGAAACTGCTGGAAAGTCAGAATTAGAAATTGTTAAGGAACAATTAGCAAAAGAAAAAGACCAATATTTACGCTTATTTGCAGAGTTTGACAACTTCAAAAAACGTACTTCGCGCGAACGCATGGACATTTTCAAGACAGCAAATAAAGAAGTTATTACGTCTTTATTGCCTGTTTTAGACGATTTTGGACGCGCTTTAAATCAAATTGAAAAGTCTGGAGACGACAGCTTACATCAAGGTGTTGAATTAATCAATAATAAATTAGTAGAAACGTTACGTGCAAAAGGTTTGAAAGAAATGGAAACTAAAGCTGGAGACGATTTCAATACTGATTTACACGAAGCAATTACTCAAATTACTGCTCCAACAGAGGATTTAAAAGGAAAAATTGTAGACGTTGTAGAAACGGGTTATTTATTAAATGATGTGGTAGTTCGCTACGCTAAAGTTGTTGTTGGATTATAATTTAGATTAAGAAAATGTCATCAAAAAGAGATTATTACGAAATATTGCAGGTCGAAAGATCTGCAACATCAGAGCATATCAAGAAAGCCTATCGTAAACTTGCCATCAAATATCACCCTGACAAAAATCCTGGTGACAAAGAGGCAGAAGATAAATTTAAAGAAGCTGCAGAAGCTTACGAAGTTTTAAGCGACGACAACAAACGTGCACGTTACGACCAATTCGGACATGCAGGAATGGGCGGAGCTGCTGGCGCAGGATTCGGCGGTGGCGGCGGAATGAATATGGAAGATATTTTCTCTCATTTCGGCGATATCTTTGGAGGCGGAGGATTCGGTGGTGGATTTGGAGGTCAATCTCGTGGTCCACGTCGAATGAAAGGTTCTGATTTGCGTATTCGCGTAAAATTGAACTTAGAAGAAATGGTTAACGGTTGCGAAAAGAAAGTAAAAGTTAAACGTTTTAAACAAGCAGATGGCGTTACATCTAAAACATGTCCATCTTGTGGCGGTTCTGGACAACAAGTTCGTGTTACCAACACATTTTTAGGACAAATGCAAACTGCTACAACTTGTGGAACATGTCAAGGAGTAGGAAAAGTTGCAGACAAAATTCCTTCGGGAGCAAATAATCAAGGATTAATCAAAGTTGAGGAAACAATCGATCTTAAAATTCCTGCTGGAGCAAGAGAAGGAATTCAATTACAAGTTCGTGGAAAAGGTAACGATGCGCCTTTTGATGGTATTCCTGGTGATTTACTTGTTTTGATTGAAGAAGAAGAACACGATACATTAAAACGTGATGGAAACAACTTACATTTTGATTTGTATGTTTCTATTCCTGATGCTGTTTTAGGTGCTTCGAAAGAAATTCCGACGGTTAACGGAAAAGTGAAAATTAAAGTTGACAAAGGAACTCAATCAGGAAAAGTATTACGTTTAAAAGGTCAAGGTTTACCAGATTTGAACGGTTACGGAAAAGGTGATTTATTTGTGCATGTTAACATTTGGACACCAACTCATTTATCGAAAGATCAAGAAGCGTATTTTGAAAAAATGAGAGACGATGATCATTTCTCACCAGAACCTTCGAAAAATGAAAAATCATTCTTTGAACGTGTGAAAGATATGTTTCAGTAATTGAAAATCAAATGATATAAAAAAATCCATCTCAAATGAGATGGATTTTTTTATATTTTAAAATCTTTTAATGACTATGCGTGTTAGCTTCCCCAGCTGAACCTTCACGATCATACGAACAACAAGAAGGTAAACTTCCGTACACTTTTTCTTCTGCACGTTTATTATCAGTATCGTGTCCAACCGCTACTACAGCGTTTTCTACATCATCCACTTTACTCTTTTTCTCATTCAATATAATATGTAAATTTTGCGTATTACTATCCCATTCAGCAGATTTTACACCTTTTACACCATAAGCTGCTTTTTCTATACGATCTTTGCATTGCCTACAATTTCCTTTAACGTGTAAATCGTGTTTTGCATTTTTATTTTGTGCTTGTGCGCTAATTCCTAAAGTCGCAACCAAAGCAAAGGCTAATAATTTTTTCATTATTTTATATTTTTTATGATTTTTATTTTAAACTAAATCTTAATCCAGCGTAATACATTTGTCCAAAAATTGGCGCATAAACAATCGAACTATCGAAATTTGAACCAAAAGGATTATCTGCTCCTAAAATTACGCGATGTTGTTGATAATTCGTTACATTTTCTCCTCCAATATATACTTCAAAACGTTTTGAAAAAACACGTGTAATCTGGAAATTAATTGTCCCAAATGGATTCGAATATTCATTCAACTGATTTTCTGGTAAATTATCTGATGTATTTGGTAAACGCTGTTTTCCAATCCAATTATACGTTGCATCAAAACGCCAATTTTTACCATTTCTTTCGCGTGTTTCGTATTCTAAATTTGTAAAGAAACGATGTTTCGCTTGCAACGGACGTTCTAATTTTCCTTTTTCATAATCTGTTGCGATATCGTAATATTTATAAGATGCTCTAATTTTGAAATTTGTGAATGGATTATAATTAAAATCAAATTGGAACGAATTTGCATACGAATCTCCTTCTAAATTATAAAATCTTACTTGACGAGCCAAATAATCGATATCAGTTACGATTTGATTTTGAAAATCTGTTCGATAAAAATCTGCTGTAACATCTGCATTTTTACCAAATAATTTAAATTCTTGTGTTACGCTAAATCCATAATTCCATGCAATTTCTGGATCTAAACCATATATTTTTCCATTTCCATCGCCCAGAATATTAAATTGTCTTGAAGATGCAAATAAATTCTGATTTTCTGCAAATATATTATTGATTCGTTTTCCGCGACCAACCGACGCTTTTATTGTTGTTCCTTTTACTGGCATATAACGCGTATGCAAACGCGGTGTCAAGAAAAAGCCCATTCGATTATGATAATCTCCACGAAGCCCAGCAATCATATTGAAATTCTTCATATTATCAAACGTATATTCGAAAAATGCTCCTGCAGAATTATCAATTCGATCATAATTCGCATCCGTTGGAAGCGCTACAAATTCCTTGAATTTATCGTATGTAAAACTAGCTCCTGTAGAGAATTTATTTTTTGTATTGCTAATAATCGAACTAAAAATATAATTGGCATAAAAACTTTGTTGTTCGATATCATATTGATTCAATCCAAAGTAAGAATCTTGTTTATGATAGCTAAACGCCGTTTGTAATCCCATACTTTGATAAGGCATTTCTGGAAAAACATACCCAATTTTTGACGAAACATCCACACGATTTGTATTGATTTCTGACCCCCAATAATTTGTTGTTAATTTATCACGATCTTTATCAAAATCAACTTGTCCTGCTTGTTTTGTATCATTCAAATATCTTGCAGATAAAAATCCGACCCAACCTTTTTCTAAGTTTTGATATTGCCAACGATTCATTACATTAACTTGGTGTCCAAGCGGATTATCTAAAAATCCATCATCGTTCATATCATTCTTCGAAACGCGTGCATTTCCATGCATAAACAAAGAAGTACTCCATTTATCATTCAATTTTTTGTTCAAATGCACATTTCCTTCAAAACGAGAATCTGTCGAACCATAAAGATTCACAAACAACGGAATATCATTTGAAGGTTTTATTAATTCTGTATTAATCTGCCCAGAAATACTTTCGTAACCATTAATCACCGTTCCAGCACCTTTCGTCACCTGAATACTTTCTACCCAAGTTCCTGGCGTAAAACTAAGCCCAAAAGCTTGAGAAGCTCCACGAACATTTGGTATATTTTCTTCTGCAATCAAAATATAAGGAGAGGTTAAACCTAACATTTTAATTTGCTTATTTCCTGTCACAGCATCCGAAAAATTGACATCAATAGAAGGATTTGTCTCGAAAGATTCAGCTAAATTACAACATGCTGCTTTCAACAATTCTTTTCCAGTCATTGTCGTCATATTGGTTGCAAACTTCGATTTTTTAAGCGAACTACTTGTATCACGAACCACAACTTCATTCAACGAAGTATCCCCAAAATGATCTTTTACATTGATGGTGATATTCTGAAATTCGTCTTTTAATTCCTTAAAAGTTGTTGTTTCATTGTCATAAAAAACACCTAAAATTGAGGTTGGTTGATAATTTTCGATCTCAAAGTTTCCTTTTTCATCTGTAATAACAGTAATATCTGACGATTGCCAAAACACTTCTGCTCCAACGATTGGTTGTTGATTTTGATCTGTAATTTTTCCTTTTAAAGTAGATTGTGCGTAAGAAAACGCAGCACTTAGTATAAATACTGAAGTGAATATTTTTTTCATTTTTACGATTTAAGGCTCAATGCCTATTTATTATTGTGTACTTGTTGATTAGATTTTCATCAAATACTTTAATATTTAGATAATAGCGTATTGTTTTCTGATTAATTTAATCAAAAAATAAACGGGTATTACCCTTCGTAAAATGTTAACTGAGAATTGAGTATATAATTTGGCGGTGCATTTGACGCAACATAAAAATCAAGGAAACTAGATTGATTGCTCACCTCTTCATCTTGAATCGGAATTCTAATTTGAAGAATTTCAGAAACTATAAAACTAATCGGAATAAGTTTTTGAATTTTGACAGTTTGCTTTTCTACAAACTTATCCGAATATGAAATATCCTTACAGCAATCATCTTTTTTAGATTTATTGTTTTCCGGTAATTCGCAATGTTTTTTTTCTGTTTTTGGAGGACAACACGAAGTAGAAACTCCCATTTCGTGCGAATTATTATCCAAATGATTCAACTTCACTTGCTCCACCACTCCTTGACAAAAATGCATAGAAAATGCGTAGCTAAGATTTGAAAAAATCAAAACCACCGACAAAACATACTTTATGTAATGTTGCATTTTCATGTTGGACAAAAATAAACAAAAAATTCAAATCAAAACAAACTGAAATTTATATCATTTTCAAAGTTTCTTATAGAATTTTCAGTTTTCATCACTTTATCTTCTTGCCTGTTTGTTCGTCGGAATATTAATAATCCCAGAACCATTTACCAACGATTTATCGTTTTCGTTAACAATTTTCAAAACAACTTCAAAATTTTGCCAATCTATCCCTTGCAAAGTCACTAAACCTGTTGCTTTATCAATCGATTTTATTTTAAATCCTTTATCAGGAAAATCTTGTCCATCGACAATCGGATCAAAATCCAACCCAACTTCTGGCTCAACTTTAAAAGCAGAATCTTGCACAAATTTGTATCGATCTTTAAAACTTTGCGTCAATAATTCATTTTGCTTGATATACTCATCTTCGTTTATTTTTCCAATTGTATCCATGATATAATCAACATAATTATTCATAAAATCAAGCGCAACATTATAATTAACATCCGATTCTTTAACCGAATCTTTCACTTCACTTTCAATTTTATTTTCTGTTGATGAACTAGATGAATTATTAGAATTACAACTTGTAACAAAACTTAATAATAGAACAGGAAGAATAATTTTTTTCATAGGGTTATCTTTTTTTTATGATTTAAAAGTATGTTTTTTTTTGATTGAAATTGAAATAAGTCGAATAATAAAATCAATCATTTTGTTAATAATCTTCTCAAAAAATAGAATAAGCGATTAAAGCCTTACGATTTTATCAAAATATACCTCAATAGTCATCAAAAATCACTAAAATTGCACTTTAAATAAGAACACACAATTAATTATGTCAGAAGATATTTTCAAGAAAGTAGTTTCTCATGCGAAAGAATATGGTTTCATTTTTCAATCGAGTGAGATTTATGATGGATTATCAGCCGTTTACGATTATGGTCAAAACGGAGCTGAGCTAAAAAATAACATCAAACAATATTGGTGGAAAGCAATGGTACAAATGCACGAAAACATTGTCGGCATTGATTCTGCTATTTTTATGCACCCTACTACTTGGAAAGCTTCGGGCCACGTTGACGCGTTTAATGATCCTTTGATTGATAACAAAGATTCTAAAAAACGTTACCGTGCCGATGTTTTAATTGAAGATCATTGTGCAAAAATTGAAGGTAAAATAGAGAAAGAAGTTGCGAAAGCTGCAAAACGTTTCGGTGATGCTTTTGATAAAGATCAATTTGTTGCGACAAATCCTCGTGTTGTAGAATATCAAAATCAAATCAATACAATTTTAGCACGCATGGGAAAATCTTTGGAAAACGAAGATTTAGACGATATAAAAGCTTTGATTGAAGAATTAGAAATTGCTGATCCTGTAACTGGTTCTAAAAATTGGACAGAAGTTCGTCAATTCAACTTGATGTTCGGAACAAAATTAGGAGCAACAGCAGATCAAGCAATGGATTTATATTTACGCCCAGAAACGGCTCAAGGTATTTTCTTAAATTACTTGAACGTACAAAAATCTGGACGTATGAAATTACCTTTCGGAATTGCTCAGATTGGTAAAGCTTTCCGTAATGAGATTGTTGCACGTCAATTTATTTTCCGTCAACGTGAGTTTGAACAAATGGAAATGCAATTTTTCGTAAAACCAGGAACTGAATTAGAATGGTACGAAAAATGGAAAGAAACACGTTTACGTTGGCATCAAACTTTAGGTTTAGGAAATGAAAATTATCGTTTCCACGACCACGAAAAATTAGCGCACTATGCAAATGCTGCTGCTGATATTGAGTTTAAATTCCCATTCGGATTCAAAGAATTAGAAGGAATTCACTCACGTACAGATTTCGATTTGAAAGCACACGAACAACATTCAGGTAAAAAAATTCAATATTTCGATAACGAAACAAACGAATCATACACACCTTATGTTGTAGAAACTTCTGTAGGTTTGGATCGTATGTTCTTAGCAGTTTTCTCAAATTCATTGAAAGAAGAAGTTTTAGAAGATGGATCAGAACGTGTTGTATTATCTTTACCAGCTGCATTAGCGCCAATTAAAGCTGCTGTTTTACCATTGGTAAAGAAAGATGGTTTACCAGAATTAGCGAAAGAAATTTTGAAGAAATTACGTTTAGATTACAACGTAATGTACGAAGAAAAAGATACTATCGGTAAACGTTACCGTCGTATGGATGCGATTGGAACACCTTTCTGTATCACTGTTGACCACGATTCATTAAACGATAATTCTGTTACTTTACGTTACCGTGATACAATGGAGCAAAAACGTGTTAATATTAATGAGTTAGCTCAAATTATCGACAAAGAAGTCAACATGAAATATCTTTTTGAACAATTATAAAAAGAATATCTTCTCAATACAATAATACTAAAGCTCAGAAATTTCTGAGCTTTTTTTATTTTTATTAAAATTTTTAACAATTTGGCAAAGCTTTTGATTTTAATTTAGATATATTAATCTAAAAAATACAAATTATGGGCTTTATTATTAATCTTTTGGTATCAGCATTAGTTGTTTTCGGACTTGCTAACATTTTACCTGGAGTATCTGTAAAAGGATATGGTTCTGCGATTATTGTTGCACTTGTTATTGGACTTTTAAATGCTGTTGTAAAACCAGTTTTAAACTTTATTAGTTTACCTGTAACAATCTTAACATTAGGATTATTTTCTTTTGTGATTACAGCAATCATTATCTTATTAGCAAGTGCAATTATGGGAGATAGTTTCCATGTGGACGGATTCTGGTATGCATTATTATTTGGTATTGTTTTAGCAATTGTCAATTCTTTAGTTGGAGGAATGATGGGAGACTAATTTATACAGATTATTACATATAAAAAGCTGTCCAAAATTGGACAGCTTTTGTATTTTATAAAAGTTTTATTGAGGATAAAATTTTATTTGCTCAAAAATATAGTTATCATGTTTTTTAAGAAGATCAACCAATTGTTTCAATTCGGACTCTTCCCATTTATTCTGAAACATCTCATCATGAATTAACACAACTATATTATTATTTGTAAAGGTTTTATTCGATTCTAATTGATTAACAATTTGTTTATAAATCGTTTGAACAGATTGCACCGGTGTTCCATCTTTTCCATGATGCGTCCATTCCAAATCCCAACCAATAACTTTATAACCCAACTTTGCTAAACCATCAGCCGTTTGTACACCAGAAGCTCCATCATTCTTCGATTTTCCGTCCAATCTCCACATGTTTCTTCCTGGTAAACGAACAATTTTATCTTGTAATTTTAGTATCGATTGGTTTTTCAAAATATCCTCAACCGACGTTTGCTCGTTACTATAAAACTTTTTGTATTGATCATTCGCATGCGTCCAACTATGATTACATTCTTCGATGTACGGATTATCTTCGTAATATTTAAAATAATTCGTCATTGTTTTATTTTTCTCCACATGTTCTCCAACAAGAAAAACAGTCACTTTTAACTTCTCATTTTTGAAAACCTCATCAATATTTTCACTTCCATTCAAAGGCCCATCATCAAAAGTTAAATAGATATATTTCTTCACAAAATCACTCGCTTTCTGTGCAAACGAACTTGTCGAGAAGATTAATAAAAAGACACTCAAAAGTGTCATTATTCTTTTATTCCATATCATTTAAGTTAATTTTTAATGAATTAAATGTATGAAAGAAATTCTATTTTTTATATTTTTCTAATGCTCTTTCTAATCGTGTTTTGATTCTTTTTTTCACTAATCTTGGAGCAAGAATTTCTATTTCTTCTCCAAATCCTAAAAGTTCTCGTTCCAACTCAAAATTATGTACAACTTCTATCGAAAATAAAGTTCCTTCGTCCGTCACTTCCAACACTTTTTGCGTCGCATGAATTGGTTTTGTCACCACATAAGGCGCTAATTTTTTATTCACACGAAAAACAACACGCTGCTCTCTTTCTTTCACACTTTTCGTTACACCAATCGCATTGTTATAATACGTATCAAAATTAATTTCTTGCTCATCGACAAAAGGTTCATTTGCCAATTCATAAAACTCAACAATTCTATCCAAAGCCAACGTATACAAATTTTTATCTTTTCTCGATTTAGCTAATAAAAACCAGCGATTACGGTATTCTTTCAACAAATACGGATAATAAACTTGTTGTTTTGGCTCTTTACTTTTTGAGGTAAAAGATTGATACGAAATCAGCAAAGGTTGTTTCTTTACAATTGCTTGATACAACCGGTTCAAATGTTCTAAACCTTTTAATAATGGATTTTCTTCGAACTGAATATAATTTGGTTGTTGATGAGTTTGCTTGGATAAATTATTTTCGAGACGAGTAATAATCTCGTTCATATCATCAAAATAATTAAACCCATTCAATTGTTTCATCACCGAAATCACTTCTTTCATTTTATCTAAATCTGCAGACGAAACAGGCGAATTATGGATCGAATAATCATGATCTTTATATTCATAAAACTTTTTTTCTCGAACAACAATTGGCGCATTATAACCCAATTTATCACTTCGCATCACCTGAATGTCGCCCTGAATTGTACGTTTCGAAACGCCAGAAGTTATTCCTTCGTATTCATACAAAGCTTCCGAAACTTTTTCTATTAAATCTTCTAATCTCCATTTTCTGAAATGATTTTGAAGACATTTATCGATCGTTTGATAACGTATTAATGCAATTTTATTGGTTGCCATGGTTGATTTCTTTCTTCAATACTACAAATTTCAAATCAAAGTACGCAATCTATTTGCGTAGAAATTTTCACTTCAACTTTTATTCAAAATATTTTCAATATAAAATCCTCTATTCATCATCATTTACAAATTATTTCGAAAAAATATTTTATTGCGCAATTCATTCGCACACTTCTACTCCAACTTTGTCAAAGGTTTAACAACCAAACGATTTTAATTGTTCCTTAACAAATGTTTCAGTATAGCATTGTAGTAGAAAATGCTTCATCACTTCTATTCTGAATAATTAAAACAAACGCGCAGAAGGTTCGACTCCTTCACTTATTTAATAAATGAGTATTGGTTTAACGCACTAGAATTCGGCTCTAGTAACAGACTTTTAATCTGTATTTATCGCCTGAAAAAGGCACCATTAGAAACAAAAAAGCTAAAAAGTTTTCTTTTCGAATAAAGAATTTATTTCGTTGAAATGAATTTGAAATAAGATCAAAAACTTGCTCAAAACCTGAATTTGAAACTTTAGTTGATGATTGATTTCAAAAGTTTAAAAATAAAAAATCAAGTCAAAATGATTTGAAAAAAGTTAAAAGTAAGAAATCAAAAGAAGCTGCTCAAACTTCAAATTCCGTTTTAAAAAAGGAAAATGATTTAGCTTTTTTATTAGAAAATTTAAAAAAAAGATTCTTCGATAAACTCAGAATGACAATAATTCGTCAATTCGAGTAATTTTTCGAAATGAAAATAAAGAAAAATTGTATCGAGAATAGAATTAAAAAATAGTCATCCTGAACTCGTTTCAGTATCTCATAATAAAGATTCTTCGACAGGCTCAGAATGACAAAAAAAATAGTAAAAACCTATAAAAAATAATAAAATGAAAAAATTAGCAATTAACAACCAAGAAATTGGAATCTATATCAAAAATAACGAAGTAGATAAAATTTACTCAAAAGGAAATTATTGGATTTTCTTTAATAAAAACATCGAAAAATTAAACATCAACGAAATAATTGATGAAAAATTCCACGCAATGATTTTGGAAAATGAAACATTAAAAAATATGGTAGATTTTATCGAAGTATTACATAACGAAGTGTTGATTATTTACAAAAACAATCAAATCTATGATTCTTTTTACAATAAAAACGTGATGATTTGGAAAAATTCGACTCAATTAAAAGCTATAAAATTTGACTTGAATTCTACTGACGAAATTAAGAATTTAACAAAAAGAGAAATTGATATTTTGAGAAAAGCTGGTGCAATTCGTATCATTTCTGTTGCGCCATATTTCGAAGGAATTTTATTTAAAGACAATGAATTTTATTCGGTTTTAAAAGCTGGTGAATACCTATTTTACAACAACGAAGTTAAAATCTCGATGGTATCTTTTGATATGCGTCCGCAAACAATTGAAATTTCGGGACAAGAAATTTTGACGAAAGATAAAGCGCAATTACGAATCAATTTTATGGTAAATTATCAAATTACTGATTTGTTAAACGCTTATCAATCGAACAAAGATTTCGAAAAAATGATTTATCAAGCGATTCAATTAGGTTTGAGAGAATTTATTGGAAACATGAATTTTGATGATTTGATGTCAGATAAAAATTCGGTAACGAATTATATCATTCAAAAATATCAAGCTGAATTCCAAGAAATTGGTCTAAAATTGATTGACGCAGGTATGAAAGACATTATTCTTCCTGGAGAAATAAGAGAAATTATGAACCGTGTTTTGATTGCCGAAAAAACGGCTCAAGCTAATTCGATTACGCGTCGTGAGGAAACTGCTTCAACAAGAAGCTTGTTGAATACAGCAAAATTAATGGAAGAAAACGAAACATTATGGAAATTGAAAGAGATGGAATACATCGAAAAAATTGCTGATAAAGTAGGAGAAATCTCAATTTCTGGTGGGTCGAATGTATTAAATGAACTAAAAACAATGTTTACAAAATAATATTCTAACCAAATTATATGAAAACAACCGAACAACAAAACAAACCAATTAATGGAATTGATTTGATTGCCTTGGGTTATCCTGAGAATGAAATTTTAGGAATTGCCTTAAAAATTAACCGAAAAAGAAATGGTTATACAAAAGCCGAAATGCTTGATAAATATGCGCAAGTTTTGTCTTCGCCACAAGATTTCTTAGAAGATAAAATTTTCAAAACGCTTGCAAATGGTTTTATCAATGGAATTCATTTACCTCAACAAGATGAAAACTTAATTGAATTGAATGAAAATCCGAACGATTTCAACATTTATGGTGCAAAAAATATTGAAGATGGTGCTTTAGAACAAATGAAAGTAGCCATGAAACTTCCTGTAACAGTTGCCGGCGCAATAATGCCAGATGCTCATCAAGGTTATGGTTTACCGATTGGCGGAGTTTTAGCAACAAAAAATGCAATTATTCCTTATGGTGTCGGCGTTGATATTGGATGTAGAATGGCTTTATCGATTTATGATTTACCTGCTTCTTATTATTTTAAGCATCATGATTCTTTAAAAAAAACTTTAATAAAAAACACAAAGTTTGGTGCAGGACATGGTTTTCATGGTCAATACAAAGCCGAACATCAGATTTTGGATGATGCAAAATTCGAAACAAATTCATTTATTCAAAATTTAAAAGATAAAGCGTGGTCGCAATTGGGTTCTTCTGGAGGAGGAAATCATTTTGTAGAATTTGGTCTGATTGATTTCAAAGAAGATGATAAGAAACTGAACATCAAAAAAGGTTCGTATTTAGCGTTATTAACGCATTCTGGATCGAGAGGTTTCGGTGCTACAATCGCTGGACATTATACAAAAATTGCAAAAGAAATTTGTAAACTTCCTTATAAAGCACAAAATTTAGCTTATTTGGATTTGGATTCTGCAGAAGGTCAAGAATATTGGATTACGATGAATTTGGCTGGTGAATATGCTTCGGCTTGTCACGAAATTATTCATCAAAAAATTAAAAAATCTATCGGTGCAGAAGTTTTAGCTAAAGTAGAAAATCATCATAATTTTGCTTGGAAAGAAATTTACAATGGCGAAGAAGTAATTGTTCATCGAAAAGGTGCAACACCAGCTTCTAAAGATGTGATGGGAATTATTCCAGGTTCAATGACTGCGCCAGGATTTTTGGTTCGCGGAAAAGGTGAAGAAAATTCTATTCATTCGGCTTCTCATGGTGCTGGTCGAAAGATGAGCCGAACACAAGCAATTAAATCATTATCACAAAACAAGATAAACGATTATTTGAATGATTTTGGAATTACACTAATTGGAGGCGGAAAAGATGAAGCGCCGATGGCGTATAAAGATATTCACGAAGTAATGGCTGCACAACAAGATCTGGTTGATGTTGTGGCTACTTTTACACCTAAAATGGTCAGAATGGCAGATGACGGATCGAGAGAAGATTAAAAAAATGCCTGAACAAATGTTCAGGCATTTTATATTTTATTGATTAAATCCAATCTTTTGGATGTTTCAAAACATCGACTAATTTATATTCTTCCGAACCTTCTTCTGGTTGGTGATTATAGTGCCATTGTACATGTTTTGGCAAACTCATCAAAATAGATTCTATTCGTCCATTTGTTTTCAAACCAAATAAAGTTCCTCTATCATGAATTAGATTAAATTCCACATAACGACCTCTTCTAATTTCTTGCCATTCCTTTTGTTCATCAGAAAATTCATCATTTTTGTGCTTTTCAACAATCGGAATATACGCTTCTAAAAATGAGTTTCCTACTTCCGTTACAAAATCATACCATTGTTCAACTGTTTTTTCTGAAGTTGGTTTCAAGTAATCAAAAAACAAACCTCCTATTCCACGGGCTTCTTCACGATGAGTATTCCAAAAATATTTATCACATTCCTCTTTATACTTCGGATAAAAAGCCACATCATGCGCATCACAACTTTTTTTACAGATTGTATGCCAATGCATCACATCTTCTTCATCCAAATAATACGGTGTTAAATCTTGACCTCCTCCAAACCATTGATCGACAATATTTCCATCTTTATCATACATTTCGAAATATCTCCAATTCGCATGAGTCGTCGGAATATGTGGACTTGTTGGATGAATAACCAAACTCAATCCACAAGCAAAAAATTTACCTGACGAAACATTTAACGCTTTTTGCATTGTTTCTGGTAATTCTCCATAAACTTTTGAAATATTAACGCCAGCTTTCTCAAAAACAGCTCCGTCAGTTAAAACACATGAAAGACCTCCGCCGCCTTCTTCGCGTTCCCAACTATCTCTTAAAAATTTAGCTTTACCATCAACTTGTTCAAGTTTAGTAATAATTTTATTTTGTAAGTCTTGTATATATTGAAAAAATTGATCTTTCATCATAAATATTTTTGCAAATATAGAATGATTGATAACGATTAGAAAGAAGATTAATAATTAACTTCTCACAAATGCATATTGAAATGGAACTTTTATAGTGGTTTTTATAAATTTCCCTTCATTATTCTTTGCTGGAATAATTTTATATTTACCTCCTTTAATTCTCTCATTTAATCTAAATAAAGACTTTTCTAAGATATCTTTCGTATCCTCACTTCCTTCAAAATCAGAAATAGAAATTACACCATTTTCATCAAAAGTAAAATTGAATTCAGCTTTAAGAAGATAATTTGTAATTAAGTTTCTCGACCTTAATTCCGTACTTACCATTTTATAAAAATCTTTTCTAAAATTTTGTTTAAAACATTTATTCAACTCCTCATTTCCCTTCTGTTCAACTTTTTTACAACTTAGATATATCAAAGGAGTTTTTATAGACTCTTGTGAAAACAACATTATGCTAATACAAACAAAAAATACAAATAAATATTTCTTCATATTCTTAAAATTAATTCATATTATTTAAAACAACTATTATTAATAACTATTTATAATGTAATTTTAATAAATTATATTTATCAAGATAGAAATTATCAAAACCTATGTTTAAAATCATATTTTACTTATAATTAATATTTTAAACAATTAGAACCATTTAAACGACTTAGTTTTGCATCAAACCAACAGTTGATTAAAAAAGTTATTAACAATATTATTCACAAAAGAAATCTTTCTATACCTTTGCAGAAGAAATTTTATAAAAAATATAAATGTCACAAAACGGAATTCCATCGGTTAATTTAGCAGACTTTTTATCTGATGATCCTGCAAGAAAACAAAAATTTGTCAACGAAATTGGTAAAGCATACGAAGAAATAGGATTCGTTGCTTTGAAAGGACATTTTTTATCTGACGAATTAGTTGAAAATTTATATAAAAGCGTTCGCGAATTTTACGCTTTACCTACAGAAACAAAACAAAGTTATGTAGTTGAAGGAATTGGTGGTCAACGCGGTTATACAGCTTTCGGTAACGAACATGCAAAAGGTAGAACCGTTGGTGACTTGAAAGAATTTTGGCATTTTGGACAGTATTTATCTGAAGAAGATAAAGCGAAATACAACTATCCAGAAAATGTTGATGTAAATGAAGTTCCAGGTTTTAACACTTATGGTGAAGAAACATACAAACAATTAGAAAAAACAGGAGTTTACGTTTTACGTGCTTTGGCTTTATTCTTAGGTTTAGACGAGTTTTACTTTGATGATAAAGTAAAAAACGGAAACTCTATTTTGAGAGCAATTCACTATCCTCCTATCACAGAAGAGCCTAAAGATGCAGTTCGTGCTGGTGCCCACGGTGATATTAACCTGATTACATTGTTAATGGGAGCGCAAGGTCGTGGATTACAAGTGCAACGTCACGATGGAACTTGGGTTGATGCTATTGCTGCTGACGACGAATTGGTGATTAATGTTGGTGATATGTTATCTCGTCACACAAACAACAGATTAAAATCAACAATTCACCAAGTGGTTAATCCAGAGAAAGAATTATGGGGAACATCTCGTTTTTCTATTCCATTCTTTATGCATCCAGTTTCTGAAATGGATTTATCTGTTTTAGAAGATTGTGTAACAGAAGAAAATCCAAAACAATTTGAAGATATTACAGCTGGAGATTTCTTGACTCAGCGTTTAAGAGAAATTGGTTTAATTAAATAAGCCATATTTAATCTATTATTTCATAAAAAAGAGAGTTGATTTTGTCAACTCTCTTTTCATTTACATGCCTCTTACATACATGTTGTAGTTAAAAATATCCAAACACAACAAAGTGTATTTATAATCATTTTTATTGATATTCACTTCCAAAACTGGATCCGAATTATAAAATCTAATTTTTAGATTATCATTCTTATCCAATAATAAATAAATAGAGGAAATCGTTGGACGAATATCATTCATCCAATTTTTTAAAGATTCTTTTGAATCTTTAATCAACTCAAATTTTTGAAAATATTCGTGAAAAAAATTCTCTAAACGTTGCACTTGTGTCAAACGATCCAATTCACGATATAAATCGATAAAAACGCATAATTTTTCGCGCTTTGGACAAACACATGGATATGGATGTTCTCCATTATAAAGCCATCTTTGCCACTTTTTACAAGACGTTTGTTCTATTGCTTTCTCAAATTCATCTTCGTATTTTAAAAGCCACCAATTCATACGGCAAATCCGTAAATTGCCTTTTGATAACTGCAAAAGCTCGTCTATATAAGCGCTAACGTTTAACATCAATTAAAAATTTGAGTCTTGCTAATTTACAACTTTTCTGATTGAATTTTAATGTTTTAATAATAATTTTTCAAATTTTAGAATCTTAAATTGCTCATCAAACAAAACGTTATAAAAGAACATTTTTTCCTTCATCGTTTTATTTTTCATTTGCACATTTCGAACTGGAATTAAGACGTTAAATTGAAATTCTCTATCCTTCTCAAAATGATTAACAGCCGCATAATAAATCAAATTGTACCACGAATCGATTGGTGCATAAATCCCATAAAAGTCAGGATATAACGCATCTGCTTCATCTTTGTAAACATTGGTAATCGAATAATTATCAATCTCAAATTTCGAAACGCATTTATAGGTTGTTAATTTAGAACAAATTGAAGTGTCTTGTAGATATTTCGCCGAATCTAATTTCAGCCCAAATTCGTCCATTTTATAATCTTCAAACTTATTAATCGTAGGATCTACCACAATTTTTTTGTTCGGAAATTCTAAACTTTGTTTTTGGATATCTTGTAAAATAGTATCGTAAATTTTTGTTCGAATTTGATTTGGGTTAACATTTTGCGCATCAACAAATAACACAATATGTAAGGAAAAAACCAATAAAAAAAGTCTCATTTTGGCGTTTTGGTTTAAAATTTGTTTAAATTTATGAAGTCTTTACGATTCAAAAATCAAATTTAGTTGAAAAGATTTCAAATCTTATCATTTCATCATATTTTCGTAAACAAATAGTTAAAAAGGTGTTAAAGTACGCTTTCATACAATTACACTTTAACTATTATTGTTTATTTTTAACAAATTAATACAAAGTTTAATATCCGACAACAAACGTTTATTATAAATATTCTCTATAACTATTATAAATAAAATCTTTTACAATTTTTCCAAACAAGACATAAAAGTTAGACATTTGCAGTGTCAAATAATTTATTCATAGATAGTAAGACAAAGAGTAACAACGAGTATAACGAAATTGATTTATGAAGTTTGGAATTACTCGCACTCTTTTTACTTTTTAGAGTTTTTTATAGTAGTTTAGGTTGGTTAGTAATCCGTTCACTTTGAACGGATTATTTTTTTATAGCTTATCAATAAAAGCTTTCAACAAATTATATACTTTTTCAGAGGAACTCAAATCCAAACTTTCAGCTGTATCATTGGGATCATGATAAAAACCTTTTCCTCCTAATGTGTAAATAAAAAACGACGGAACACCTTTCAAATAAAACGGACAATGATCGGAATTACACGATTCTCCTCGAATTTTAACTTCTTTTAGGTATTTATTTGTTTGATTGAATTCAACTAATTTTTCAAATTGATTTTTAAAAACTTTACCATTCACAACTTGAATTCCTTGATCGCCCGCTCCCATAATATCTAAATTGACTAAAAATTTGATTTGATTCAATGGAAAAAGAGGATGATTAACATAATAATCTGCGCCTAAAATCCCCGCTTCTTCACCTGCAAAAGCCATAAAAACTGTTCTATAATTAGGCTGATGTTTTGAATAATACTTCATCAGCGCCATCATCATTGCAGTTCCGCTCGCATTATCACTCGCTCCAGGAAAAATAGTTTGTCCAACTTTCCCTAAATGATCATAATGAGCAGAAATCACAATTACGCTATCATTGTTCTTTCCGTCAATGTAACCAATTATATTATTTGCTTCGAATGAATTATTTAACTCTGAATCAATAGAATAATCGTTTATTTTTAAATTTTTAGAATAAAATTTTTCCGAAATAATAAATTCTGAAATAGAAGATTGTCGTTGACTAAGACTTGAAGTCAATTTATCTGATGTAAATCTAAAAATCGCTCGATTTTTATTTTCATTTTTCTCATAAATATTCGCCCATTGTTTGTAATATTTCTGAATAGAATCTACAGAAGTCACTAAAGGCGGCAAAATAATATGTTTTCCTTTTTGCGATTCATCATCTTTCACAATAAAATCCCTCGTTTTATCTTTCGACTGAAAAGATTCCACATAGGCTTTTGTGTCAAAAATATAAAAAGGTGAATTGGTTTTCGAAATTGATTTAGAAATTGGTTTTACAATAAAATCAATTCCATATTTTAATTCTTTTCCATTAATTTTCAGTTTTGCATCTTTGATAATATTAATCGGAAAAGTAAATGTTTGATTATAACGATTAGAAAAAGACTTCAATCCATTTTTTTGAAATTCGTTTTGTAAATAAATTCCAGCATTTGTCATTCCATTTTCTACATAACCTCTGCCAGCAAACGAATTTGACGTAAGCGAATCTAAAATTGATTTAAAATATTTTTGATCAAAGGTTTGCGCATTTCCGATTGTAATTACAAAACACGAAATCAAACCAAATAATATCATTTTATTCTTCAGCATTTTAATCATTTTATTCTTCAAAAAATATTCTATTCTAAGATAATTATCATTTTAACAAAAAAAATCAATTATCTATATTAAGTCAATAACAAATTTAAAAAATCTTTAAAAAGTAAATCAAATTAATACTACTATAAATTTTATATCTTGCATTATTAAGTTATCATAATAAAAACAACAAATCACAAATTAAATGAAAGAAGTCGTAATAGTTTCAGCTGTTCGTACAGCAATGGGATCTTTTTTGGGAAGTTTATCTAACGTTCCAGCTACAGATTTAGGCGCAACAGCTATTAAAGGAGCTTTAGATAAAATCAACTTAGATGGATCTTTGGTTGATGAAGTATATATGGGAAATGTATTGCAAGCTGGTGAAGGACAAGCACCTGCTAAGCAAGCAATGATAAAAGCAGGTTTACCAAATACAATTCCTGCAACAACGGTAAACAAAGTTTGTGCCTCTGGTATGAAAGCTGTAATGTTTGCTACACAAGCAATTCGTTTAGGTGACGCAGATGTTGTAGTTGCTGGAGGAATGGAAAACATGTCGATGGTTCCTTTTTATTCGCCAAATGCAAGAACTGGAAATAAATACGGAAATACTGTTTTGTTAGATGGAATTGTGAACGATGGTTTACAAGATTACTACAGCAAAGAAATGATGGGACTTTTTGGAGATACTTGTGCAACTGAATTCAATATTTCTCGTGAAGAGCAAGATGAATTCGCAATTAATTCTTACAAAAAATCTGCTGCTGCTTGGGCTGCTGGAAAATTTGACAACGAAGTTGTTCCTGTAGAAATACCTCAACGCAAAGGAGAACCAGTTATTTTTAAAGAAGACGAAGAATATAAAAATGTGAACTTTGATAAAGTTCCAGGTTTACGTGCTGTTTTCTCTAAAGACGGAACTGTAACTGCTGCAAATGCTTCAACAATCAATGATGGGGCTTCTGCTTTAGTATTAATGTCTTTGGACAAAGCAAACGAATTAGGATTAAAACCTCTTGGAAAAGTTATCGCTTATGCTGATGCTTCTCAAGAACCTTCAAAATTTACAACTGCGCCAGCTAAAGCGGTTGAAAAATTATTGAAAAAAGCAAATATGACAGCTGCTGATGTTGATTTCTGGGAATTTAACGAAGCATTTTCTGTTGTTGGAATTGCAAATACTAAATTATTAAATCTTGATGCTTCTAAAGTTAATGTAAATGGAGGTGCGGTTTCTATCGGTCATCCACTTGGAAATTCTGGATCACGAATTTTGGTTACATTATTAAATGTTTTAGAGCAAAACGGAGGAAAAATTGGAGGTGCAGCTATCTGTAATGGTGGCGGTGGAGCATCTGCAATGATTATCGAAAAAATCTAATTTTAGATC
This sequence comes from Empedobacter sp. UBA5036, assembly GCF_002415215.1. Classification (NCBI taxonomy): domain Bacteria; kingdom Pseudomonadati; phylum Bacteroidota; class Flavobacteriia; order Flavobacteriales; family Weeksellaceae; genus Empedobacter; species Empedobacter sp. UBA5036. The sequence continues at coordinate 96,468 of NZ_DICC01000050.1, read as the reverse complement.
AAATACACGATGAAAGCGTCTAATCTGTAGACGCTTTTTTATCTTTTGAAATTAAAATACTTGTAAAAAATCTGAAAAACATTCGACATTTATTATAATTGGCTTAAAAACCTTTTCTATATTTGTTGGATTGAACAAACACTTTTGTATGGAATATTTAGAATTTGAACAACCTATCAAAGATTTAGAAGAACAGTTACAAAGCTGTCAAATCGTCGGCGAAGGAAGCGGTGTTAACATCAAACAGGCTTGCGTTGAAATTGAAATTGCAATTGAAAATAAAAAGAAGGAAATCTATGGTAATTTAACGCCATGGCAACGTGTACAATTGTCTCGTCATCCTTCTCGCCCTTATACTTTAGACTACGCTTACGCGATCACAGATAACACGTTTATCGAAATTCACGGAGATAGAACTTTTGCTGATGATAAAGCAATGGTTGGTGGTATGGGAAAAATCAATGGTCAAACTTTTATGATTATTGGTCAACAAAAAGGAAAAAATACCAAAGAAAGACAATATCGTCGTTTCGGAATGTCTAATCCAGATGGTTACCGCAAAGCTTTACGTTTGATGAAGTTAGCAGAAAAGTTTAATATTCCTGTCTTGACTTTAGTCGACACTCCTGGTGCATATCCTGGTTTAGAAGCTGAAGAAAGAGGTCAAGGTGAAGCTATCGCTAAAAACATCTACGAAATGTTGAAACTTACAGTTCCTATCATTACAATTGTAATTGGTGAAGGAGCTTCAGGTGGAGCATTAGGAATTGGAGTTGGGAACAAAGTTTTCATGTTAGAAAACACTTGGTATTCTGTAATTTCACCAGAAAACTGTTCTACAATTTTATGGAGAAGTTGGGATTACAAAGAGCAAGCTGCTTCGCAAATGAAATTAACTGGTCCTGATATGTTAGAATTAGGATTAATTGAAGACATCATTCAAGAACCGCTTGGTGGAGCACACTACAAACCAGAAGTTGCGTACACAAACTTGAAAAATAAAGTTTTAGACACTTACAACGAATTGAAAAAACTTTCTCCAAAAGAATTACAACAACAACGTCAAGAACGTTACATCAAATTCGGAGAATTTTCAGGATAAAATATTGTTTTACAATAATACTTATTGTAGAATATACAATTTTAAAACGAGATATAAAATTAGTTATATCTCGTTTTTTTATTTAATTTTGAAACTCTTATGGAACAAGCAAATTATAATCCCGAAATACCAGCTAACAAGCACAATGTCATTGGTTTAGAGAAAGGTAAACTTCCTCCACAAGCTGTTGATTTAGAGCAAGCTGTACTTGGTGCGATGATGATTGATAAAAAAGGGTTGGATGAAGTCATTGACATTCTTACACCGCAAGTTTTTTATCGTCCAGAGCATCAAGCGATTTATGCTGTCATTCAAAAATTATTTAACGATTCAGAACCTATTGATTTATTAACGGTTTCGAATGAGTTGAAAAGTGAAGGCAAATTAGATCGTGTTGGAGGTGATTATTATTTGATTCAATTAACGCAAAAAGTTTCTTCTTCTGCACACGTGGAGTATTATGCTCGTGTCATTCAAGAAAAATATATTCTTCGTCGTTTAATTGAAATTTCGAATCAAGTCATTGAAAAATCATACGATGATACTGCCGATGTATTTGATTTACTGGATTATTCTGAATCGAAATTATTCGAAATTACAGAAGGTGGAATCAAGCGTAGTTATTCGGAAGCAAGAGATTTAGTTACAGAAGCGATTGACAAAATTAAAGCCCAATCTACCAAAGAAGGAATGTCTGGTTTATCTTCTGGATTTACAGAAATTGATAAAATTACTTCGGGTTGGCAAGAATCGGATTTGATTATCTTAGCCGCTCGTCCTGGTATGGGGAAAACCGCTTTTATCCTTTCGATGGCGAAAAATATGACAGTGGACAAAAATATTCCAGTTGCTGTTTTTTCATTAGAGATGTCTTCTGTTCAGTTGATTACGCGTATGATTTCGGGTGAAACTGGAATTTCGGGTGAAAAATTGCGTAAAGCAAAATTAGCCGATCACGAATGGAAACAATTATACACAAAAGTAAAAGGTCTTGAAAATGCACCGCTTTACATTGACGATACGCCTGCCCTTTCGATTTTCGATTTAAGAGCAAAAGCACGTCGTTTGGTTTCTCAACATGGTGTGAAAATGATTTTGATTGACTACTTGCAGTTAATGACTGCTGGAGGAAAAGCAAATGGAAACCGTGAGCAGGAAATCTCAATGATTTCGCGTTCCTTAAAAGCAATTGCAAAAGAGTTAAGTATTCCTGTTATTGCACTTTCGCAGTTATCTCGTTCGGTAGAAACTCGTGGTGGGAGTAAACGCCCTTTACTGTCGGATTTACGTGAATCTGGAGCTATTGAGCAAGATGCCGATATCGTTTCTTTTATTTATCGTCCTGAATATTATAAATTGGAATATTGGGATGACGAAAGTGAACCTTGTGCTGGACAAGCCGAGTTTATCATTGCGAAACACCGTAATGGTGCGTTAGAAAATGTGCGTTTACGATTCATTAATGAACAAGCTAAATTTACCGATTTGGAAACTTCATTTGGTGGAGATTTCGAAATTCAAAGTTCGATGAATGATGGTTCTCAAGAAATGGGAAGTGCCATGAATTTATCTGCTATTGATCCCTCTGATGCTTTTGGAGATTTCGGTGGAGAATTCAGAAGTTCGATGAACAACGACGACGATAATTTGCCGTTTTAGAAAATAATTTTCATTAATATAATATTATGTCAAGCTGAATTCATTTCAGCTTCTCATCATTATGTTTTTTTTATAATCAATAATTTAAAAGATACCTCGACAAGCTCGGTATGACAAATCGTTTTTGTTTTAAATTTATTTTATTAATTATATATGTGATTCTGAAACGAATTCAGAATGACTTATCATCTTTCAAAAATCTTTAAGAAATCTAAAACCTTAAACATTTAGAAAAGAAAAATTTCTGAATTCAGCAAACAATCATCTAGCTTAAATTAATATAAAAACTAAACAATCAACTACATTTAGTTTAATTCAACAAACTATCAGTTTTATTTATCCTAAAAGTTTTGTTAGGAACGAGAATTGCTACAACTTTGTATACATTAAATAAAGAGTGAAATGGCAAGTTCAATCAGAACATTAAATCCTGCTACAGGTAAAATCGAAAAAGAATTTCAAGCCTACACAAGCGAAGAAATCAATCAATATATAGACGACGCAAACGAATTATATCAAACATGGCGATTCGAATCTTTCGAAGAAAGAAAAGCTGTAATGAAACGTGTCGCAAACGAAATGCGCAAGCAAAAAACTCGATTAGCTGCTTTGATTACAACAGAAATGGGAAAACCATTGTATGAAAGTGAAATCGAGATTGATTATAGTGCAAATATCATCGAATATTACGCTGATAATGCAGAAGAATTCTTAGCAAATGTTCCTTTACAAACAGAAAAAGGTGATGCTTATGTGGTTTCAGAACCAATTGGTGTCTTGTTAGGTGTTATGCCTTGGAATTTCCCTTTTTCTCAAATTGCGCGTTTTGCTGGTCCTCACATTATGGCTGGTAACACAGTTGTTTTGAAAACGGCTTCTAATATTCCGCAATGTGGAATCGCTTTCGAAGAAATGTTTACAGCTGCTGGCGCTCCAAAAGGTTTGTACAAAAACTTGTTGATGTCAGGAAAAGACACAGATGCAATTATCAATAACCCAAAAATTGTTGGTGTTTCTTTAACTGGTTCCGAAGCTGCTGGTGCAGTGGTTGCAAGTATCGCTGGTAAAAATGTAAAACCTTCTGTTTTAGAACTTGGTGGTTCTGATCCAATGATTGTTTTGAATGATGCGGATATCGAAAAAGTAATGAACGGAACAATTAATGGTCGTTTACGTAATGCTGGACAAGCCTGTACTTCTTCGAAACGTATTATTGTACAAGATGGTATTTACGACGAATATTTGAAAAAAATTACGGACTATGTAAACGGAATGAAAGTTGGTGATCCTACACAAGCAGATACCAATATGGGACCTGTAAGTTCGGAAAGTGCATTAGAAAAATTATTGGATCAAATTAATGATTCAGCTAATAAAGGAGCAACAATTGTTTCAGGAGGAAAACGTATTGATCGTGATGGGTTCTTTTTACAACCAACAATTTTAACAGATTTAAAACCTGGAATGAAGGCCTATGACGAAGAAGTTTTTGGACCTGTAGTTTGTATTTGGAAAGTGAAGGATGTAGAAGAAGCAATCAAAATTGCGAATGATACGCCTTACGGATTAGGTGCTTCTATTTATACAGAAGATGTTCCGAATGCGGAGAAAATCGCTCGTAGAATAGATTCGGGAATGGTTTACGTAAACAAACAAGTTTCTTCAAGCCCAGATTTACCTTTCGGTGGTGTGAAACATTCGGGTTACGGACGCGAACTTTCTAAAGCTGGAATTATGGAGTTTATCAATAAAAAATTAATCATGATTGCGAAATAATTTTTCAATCATATCTAAAATCATACAAAAAATGCAACTTCATAAAAGTTGCATTTTTTTATTGAATAAATCCTTGTTTTTGTTCCATTTGGTCAATTTTGAAAAGAATTAAATCACGCATAATTTTTGCTCGATTTTTTGCTTCATTAGCTATTTCTCCTTCAAATTTTTCGTCAATTATTCCGTACCACAATTCAATCCAACGCTCGAAATGGTGTGGTTTTAATTTCTCTTTTTGACTCAAAACCAAATGTGTTCGCATTGGCCAACCTTCAAAAGTTGCTTTTCCTAACAAAACAGTTTCCCAAAACTGAATCATATGTGGCAAATGTTCGTCCCAATTCACCTTTGCAACTTCCGAAAAAAAGTAACCAATTACGTCATCTTTTTGCACTTTATCGTAAAACGTATTCACCAATAAAGTAACATCTTCTGAAGTTTCGATATCTTTTTTCATTAAAACAAATTTACAAAGAACTTAATTCAATTCATCAATGTTTTTAATCACGAAAAAATGCAGTAATTTTACGGTCTCATAAAAATGAATAGAATTGGATAGCAATAGACAACAAAAAGTAAGTAAATTATTTCAAGAAGAATTAGCAGAAGCTTTTAGAAAATGGGCTGTAAAGGAATTTCCTGGAAATTTGATTAGTGTTACAGAAGTAAAAGTAACACCAGATTTGAGCGTTTCTAAAATCTATGTAAGTATTTTTCCAAGTACTCAAAAAGACGAAATATTCAAAGAAATTAGAGTTAATACACCATTATTTAGAGGAATTTTATCAAAAAGTGCTTCTAAACAAATGCGTATTACGCCAGAATTAATTTTCATTTTAGATAATTCGTTAGACGAAATGGATAAAATCGACAAAGCGCTAAGAGGAGAAGGAAATAATCCAATCTTATAATGAGAAACATTTCACTTTACATTGCGAAACGCTACATTTTTTCGAAAACGAATACAAACGCTGTAAACATTATTACATCGATTGCTGTTGGTGCTATTTTGGTAGCTACAGCGGCTTTGTTTATTATTTTATCCGTTTTTTCGGGATTAGAAAAAATGAATTTAAAGTATTATAGCAATGTAAATCCTGAAATTAAAATTTCTCCTTCGAAAGGAAAAGTATTAGATAGTTTAACATTTGTTGTGGATCAATTGAAGCAACAAAAAGATGTCAAAGCTTTTTCTAAAATCATCGAAGAAAAAGTCTACATCGATTACAAAGGAAAGCAAGATATTGCCTATTTGAAAGGTGTTGATGAAAACTTTACCAAAGTTACGCGTTTAGACACAGTGATTTATGGTGGACAATATTTAGATTTTAATCGGGATGATAATTTTATTGTTTCGAATGGAATTGCAGAGCGTTTGCAACTTTATATCGATCCGATAACGCCAGCAGATTTGATGATGCCAAAAGCTGGAACAGGTCTAATAAAACAAGAAAGCGATGCTTTTACACGCAAAGATGCGTACAGTGTTGGCGTGTTTATTTTGAACGAACAATACGACAAACACGTCTTTACAACTTTAGGTTTGGCGCAAGAATTATTGTTGTTAAACGAAAATCAATGTTATTCGATTGAGGTAAAAACGACTGGAAAAAAATCGTTTAACGAAGTGAAGAATCAACTTCAAAAAGCTTTAGGTTCTCATTATAAAATCGAAACCAGACAAGATTTAGATTCAGCTTTCTTGAAAGTAATGAATATGGAAAACTTAATCAGTTACTTGATTTTTACGTTAGTCATTATCATTGCATGTTTCAATTTGGCAGGAACAATTATTATCTTGATTTTGGATAAAAAGAAAGAAATTCAGACGATGTATAGTTTTGGATTATCACGAAAAAATATTCGTAATATTTTCTTCCAAACTGGTTTTATTATCACCTTTATTGCGATGACAACAGGTTTATTAATCGCCTCTGTTATTGGATTATTACAAATAGATTTTGGTTTGGTTATGGCTTCGCCAACTGTTCCGTTTCCATTTATCTTTTCTGTCGAAAACTTTGTTGCAGTTATTGTAACTGTTTTAGGTTTGGGAAGCTTGGTTTCGTGGATCGTTTCCAGACAAGTGAAATAAAAAATATTAAGACATAAAAAAAGCTTGAAGAAATCTTCAAGCTTTTTTTATGTCTTAATCCCACCTATTCCAACGAATGTAATTTGGTTTTGAAAAGTCAAAATCCATCATTTGAAAATCTCTATTATCCAATAAATTTGTCTTGATTAGATTATCGCCTTGTCCAGGAATTGATGGATAATACGACAATGAAAAACGAATATTGTTGAACACAAAATAATCATTTGTCAACATCACACCCAAACTAAAACGCGAATAAATTGGGTTATTATTCAGTATAAATTTTTTGTTATCTCCAATTGCCGCAACCATCGCATTGAAAAAAGGCGAAATACGAAATCCTAAAAACTCGTAAGGCGTATAGGATTGCAATTGATACTCGAACATTAATTTCTGTTGACCTGTTAAGCCTCTATCCGATTTGAAACCTGCCATTCCCAAATAATCATGTTCATGAAGCGAAAGTTGATCCGCAGGAGAATCTAAAAGATCATGTCCCAAAAGATAATTAGTTTTCATGAAGTTTCTGAACTTCCATTTTCCCCAATTTATCAACTTTGCCATATATTGTAATTCTACAGACAGCGTTTTTTGTTCAAATTTTCCTTTATTAAAAAATCCTCCAAACTCAACTCCAAATCCCCAAAAACCGGTATTTAAAAAACCTCCAGCAGAAGCTTTTCCGCCAAGATAATAACGATCAGTTTGACGAATATTTTGAATTCCTCCTATAATGCCCAATGATTTCCCTATCGCAATATCTTCTTCAATATCATAATTGAAAATATATTTTGTTTTGATATATCGTTTTGAAGAAATTCCTATCCCTACTAAATAATTCGTTTGGTCAGAAAAAAAGTTCACAGGATCGTTTTCTGGAGTTGGTGTTTCGGTATAAGATCGATCATAAAATCGCCCTGAAACAATAAAATTGGTAATATTTTCTGAATGACCATCATCAATTCTAAACGCTCTTGCCAACCAATAATCTTGGTAATTATATTTGAAATGGTTATCAACCAAAATAGGTTTTTCGAAATCTAATGAATCTTTAAAATACACTTGCCCAACCGAAACTCCACCTGCATAATGTGCTAATGGCGAATAAAAAGGTCGTACAAAACTGATTGATTTTGTATAATGATTATCTTCATTTTTGAAATAACGTACATTCCCAATAATTCGAGTTTGGGCAATATTTGGAACCGTATAATTAAATTGATATAACGAATTTCCTGTTTTGTAATTGTGACGGTAACGATTATCAAACACATGTCCTAAACCTAAAAAATTTCGCTCTCTAATGCGAATTCCAGCTTTTGAACTCGAAACCGAACCTGTAATAAACATACTCCAAGAGTCAATTGAATTGACATATAAATCAACCGAATCATTCCCGACAGCTTCTTCCTTAATCTCTACTCGACGAATAGAACGATTGGTACGTATTAAACGCTCAGATTCAGCTGCTTTTACAGAATCATATTTATCTCCTAGTTTCAGCAACATATTTTGACGCAACACAAATTGCTTAGATTTCCCGTGTAGTGTATTTCCAGTTCTTTCAATCCATTTTGTCGGTTTTCTTGTCGTGTCCTGCAAAGAATATCCGAAAGGGTCTTGTGTTTTGTAGTAAATATTTCGAATAATTTTTCCTTGATATTTTCCATCACCTACATTATTATTGGGCTGAATAGGAAAACTCGTTGGTTTTTTCTTGAATAATAATTTTTGGTAAAACTTTCTAAACTTAGAATGATTTTTATTCTCAATTCTAACTGTATCAATTTTGACACTATCTTCTTGAGCATTAACAACTATGGATAAACTAAAAAATAGTAATCCAAAAAAAGTTAATAATATAGTTCTTTTTTTAAGCACACGTCAAGTTATAAAAGTCTAACCGCTTTTACAAATCTAGTTTTCCAATAATTTTCATCAAGGGAAGAAATGATGACACCTTTCGAAGTTGAAGAATGTACAAAACTGATTGATCCGTCATGATTAATACTTTCTACAATACCTACATGAGAGATTGAATTTCCTGAAGTATTAAAAAATATTAAATCACCTATTTTAACATTTTCGATTGTAATTTCTTTTCCATATTCAGCTTGATCACTCGAACGACGAGGCAATTCTAAATTCATTTCCTTGAAACTTACATAAACCAGTCCCGAACAATCGAAACCTGTTTTCGTAACTCCACCATATTTGTAAGGTGTTCCTAAGTAAGATTTTGCCGTTTTTAGAATTTTATTTATATCACGAGGCGCACTATCATCAGCATTTTTAGAACGAAAAACCTCTGTAGATTCGTTTTTTTTGGAAGAAGTATAAACTTTTTTAGAACCAGTTTTCTTATACGAAGTTACTTTACTACTTCCACAAGACGTCAAGAATAAACTTGCGATAATAATTGTTGTAAGGTATATGTGCTTCTTCATTTTCGATCCAGTTTTCTTCAACAAATTTTCAACGAATAAATTTACTAAATATTATCTTGCATCACCTCTGTTAACAATTGTTTGGCTCTTAAAAGACGAACTTTAACATTTGGTAAGGTCAAATTGAGTTCTTCAGCAATCTCTTTGTATGTTTTATCTTCGATATAACGCAATTCTATAATTTTTTGATAAGGTTCTCTCAATTTTGCAATAGCTTTTATCAGCGTGTCATTATCTTGTTTTAAAATCAAATGTTCTTCTGGCGAAGGATGATCTTCTAAAATTTCTAAAAATTTGGTTTCATCATCAAGAGAAATATTCAGTTTTGGAGATCTTCTGATATGATCAATCATCGTATTATGTGCGATAGAAATTACCCAAGTCGTAAAGTCAAAATCTTCGTTATATAATTTTAATTTTGTAAAAACCTTTGTAAACGTTTCGATGGCGATATCTTCGGCTTCTTCTTCGTTTCTAATCTTAGAAAATACATAATGATAAACTTTGTTCCACAAAACCTCTATCACTGCGTTCTGAGCATTTCGTTTCCCTTTTTTAGCTTCTAAAATTATGTCCTCTAATGTCATTTACTAAATCAATTATGATAAATATAACAAAATATATAGTATAAAAAAAGCTTCAATAAAAATATTGAAGCTTAAAATCTGTAGACCCACAGGGACTTTAAATCCAATTATAACAAATTAATTATAAGTGAATTACAAATTTATCGTTCCAAATTCGTTACAAAATATGCATTTACAAAAAGATGTAGCAATTCTATTGAATAGGAAATAGCATCAATTAATACTAAATTTATATTGTTTAAAAACGAAATAGGAACGAAAAATTTCCTATTTCTTTAATTTCTCTCTTTAAATTTTTACATTTATCAAATTCGGTCAAAATACAATAAATTTTATGAAAAATCTTAATATAAAAGAACGAAAATAATAAGCTGTAAACCTTTATCTATCGACCTTTTGGTCAGTTATAATTCTTAAAATTGTATCGAGTTTTCTGTTGATGATAGAAAATTTAACTTCCTGAGTATAATTATCAATATTTTCATTTACAACATTTGCCTTATTCGAAAATTTTACATGATCATCATACATCGATATAGAATCATTTATCCAATAATCCATAGATATATCTTCAAATACATTTTGAATATTTTGTAAAAATTCCCAGTTCGGATTTCGTCCAGCTAAATAGTTGTACAAAGTTTGGCGAGTTATACCTACTTTATCTGCCAACTCTTCTTTACTAATACCATTTTTTAGCCTTTGGTATTCTAATTTTTCTTTAAAAACATTCATAAAATTATTTAGATTGATTCTTAATTGTAAATATATTTTTACATTTTGTTTTACAATGTAAATAATTGTTTACATTTGTATAACAAAACATAACAAAACAATACAAATCTAAACAAAAAATAGACATTAATATTATGTATTTGCATAAAGAACAATTAGACGAATTATTTCGGTTTTTACCAACAAGATACCGAAAGGAAGTTTGCAAACGAATGAAGATAAAATATACGGATGCAAACAAACAAAAAGTATGGCGTGTAAAAACTGGTGAAACAACTGATAATAAAATGTTAGAATGTTTGATCAAACTGGCAAAAGAAAATCAAACATTATACAAGAAGAATAAACAGCTGTTAGAAGCTGAATAATTTTTTTGTCTTTACTTAACCGTTATTTAGACATAAAAACAAAATTTAGACAATCCGCTATGATTAAACAAAATTTTTATCCAGGAATGATCAATTCCGAAATAGAGTTTTTCACAACAGGTGAAACTCTAACATTTATTCAAAATGGTAAAATGTTACCATTCTCAAAAATAGATTCAACTATATATCAAATGTTGAAAGATGAAATGTATAAAGATATTGACGCTCATTTGGCACTTATGGACTGGCATCCAAACAATGAACAAATGCAAGTAGAACAATTTACAAAATGCAGATATGGTGGCTTAGACTTTAATGCAGACATCACTGCATCTGGTCGAGTACAAAAAGGTGAATATTGGGAATGCCCAATAAGAACTAATTGCAAAACTGCTGGATTAGTTTGTAAAAATATAAAAATACATCATCAACCTATTACCATAGATGAAGTTCAATTGATAAAGCTATTAGTTACCGACATGACGAACGATGTCATTGCAATGGAACTAAAAATCGCTTTGGGAACTCTCCACCTAAAAAAACGTGTATTATATGAAAAACTTGAAATTTCAACCAAACAAGAATTGACAATTTTCGCTTTTCAGTACAATATCATACACACCAATTAAGAGGCAATTAACAACATATAAAAAAGAAGTTTAACGAAAAATTCAACAAAAATGAGTTTAGAAAAAATCACAACACAAGAACTTTCAAGCGCATGGAATGTGTTAGAAATTCTACAAAGAACACAGAAATTTAACGTAGAGCAATCTACACGTAAAGTTTTAGAAAGATTTGAATTTCTTGAAAATTCTAAAGAATTAATAATGGGTGAAATAGTTGATCGTGTTCATCCAGTTCATAATGATTTAAAACAAAAAAAGGCTTCATGAAAACAAATGCACAATTTCAAGCTATAGATGCTTGGTTAATGAAATGGGTAGAAATTTTTAATAATCAAGAATTATAGAAATGAGTAAAAAAAACATAATAGCAAAATCATATACCTTATATAATGAAGAAGGTAATTGGTTAGGACAAATAGTTTTAACATCAGATGGAATGTTTGCATCTGTAACTGATTGGGGAAACTTATCTTTTGGTTGGCGACATTTTGGGGATAAAGATTTCAGAGAATTTATTTGTAGTCTTAATGTAGAATATTTTGGTAAGAAAATGTATCAAGGAAACACATACATTCTTTATTCTCAAAAATGCGAAGCAGCTTGTAAAAGATTTGCAGAAAAAATTCTTCCTGCATTACAAAAAGTTTTAAAAGAAGAATTAAAAAATGAAACATTTTGAAGTCATTTCTTGGGATATCGATTACGAAGTATTTCGTTGCAGAAAATGTGGTCAAACTTTTCAAATAAAACATATTTGGAGCGATATTTTTTTGACTAAACCTAAACAAAATATTAACAAAAACCCAAATAATAGACAACAATGAGATTCTTCACAGAAAACGATAAAGAAGTTACAGATAGAGCAAAAGACGGTAGAACTAAGATATTCTTCGATGTTAAACCAGCAGAAAAATATGCACGTCAAAAACGCTCGTATCTCTATCCATTATTCGCAATGGATAATAAGAAAAAAATAATTGCGTACGGAGTACCTAAATAATTAAAAAACTATGTGTAATTGTATTATAGAAAAGAAAAATTTCTTATTCGAAAAAATAGCGGAAAGAAATCCTGATAAAAATTTTACAAAAAATGGATATAAAGATGGGTTTCAAAATGAATCATTTTTAATTGAACACAACGAAATTGTGTTACCGAATATATTCAATATGGAATATACTTTCACAAAGAAAGATGGCACTCAATCAAAACCAAGAAATCTAACTACTTCTATTATTCCAACATTTTGTTGTTTTTGTGGAGAAAAAATAGAATTAACAAAAAAAGAAAATTAGAAAATGGCAATCAATAAATTTCAAATTATCGGAAATGTAGGAAACGATCCTAAATTACATTTCTTCGAAGGTAAAGATCAATTATCAATTCAGTTTTCAGTTGCTGTTACAAAAACGTGGAAAAACGCACAGGGCGAAAAACAAGAACATACGACTTGGATTCGATGTACACGCTACACAAAAACTCAAGATTTAGCTAAATACATCAAGAAAGGAGATCGTATTTATGTAGAAGGAGAAGCCTTTGCATCGGCATATATAAAAGATGGAAAAGCAGAACCAGTTTTAGAAATGCGTGTCAATAAAATTGACTTTTTAGAACGTAAATCTTCTACAGCAACTCCACCCGCTCCAGATGATGTGCCTCCAAGTGATAACGCAGAAGACGATTTACCTTTTTAATAAAAATTTTTAAACAAAATAAAATGACAATAACTCAATTTGAAAGAACTCAATTCACTTCTGGAATGAAAGTAGAATATAATGGTGAAATTTATTCAATCATTTCTGTTTGTTTCGCAGAATCTCTTATAGGTATTGATAAAAATATTGATTCTGATGAATCTGATATTTCGTGGGTGCGTTGTGAAAACTGCAATGTAGTAATGGTTGACAAGTAAATAATCTCCACCATGCACAACTACGACAACAACGATTACCGAACTTTTAAATTAATAGGATTGTCAGCAATCCTATTAATTATCATTCTTATTTATTTCTTTAAAATCCGCTAAAACTATGTCACTAATCAAAGAAGAATTTATCAACGATTTACTTTCTAAAACTGATATTGTAGAAGTATTTTCACGTGATAATAAAATGAGTAAACAAGGTGCTAACTGGACATGTTTATCACCATTCAAACAAGAAAAGACACCTTCTTGTATTGTTTCGCCAACCAAACAAATGTTCTTTGATAAATCTGCCGATATCAGTGGAAATGTATTTACGTATTTAATGCAGAAAAACAACTTCACTTATCCAGAAGCTGTACGCGAATTGGCGAAATTCTATGTAATGGACGTGCAATACGAAGATTCTGCATCGGCTCAGCAATACGAAGAAAAGAAAAAGAAAATGGACGATTTGCGTCCTATTCTAAAAGCTACTCAAAAACAATTCGTAGAACAATTACATTTATTACCAAAAGATCATGCTGCGTGGTTAGAAATCGCAAAACGTGGTTATACAGAAGAACAAATTCAACATTGGGGAATTGGTTATGCACCAGGTGGAAAATTTTTATACAATTTACTTTCTCCTAAAGGTTTGGTAGAACCAGGACGCGAACTAAATTTAATCAACGAAAAGAACAACAATAAAATTTGGGAACGTCTTACCTACCTTATTTTAGACGAACGTGGCGAAATGATTGGTTTTGCATCACGATCATTAAAAGATGGTGACGAAACAAAATGGATGAATCCTGCGAACACAGAGTTTTACAACAAAAGTTCTCAACTATACGGACTTAATTTTGCTTTAAAATCTATTGCAAAAACCAATACAGTTTGGTTTGTAGAAGGCTATAACGATGTTATTGCATGGCAAGAAAATGGAATTCCAAATACTGTTTCACCATACGGAAAAGAATTAGCAGAAGGTCAAATCAAGAAAGTAAAACGATTTGCACACAAAGCAATTGTTTGTTTTGATGGCGATGAAGCTGGAACAAATGCAATTCTTCGAAATGTACCAAAATTGTTTGCACAAGGTTTTAATGTCGAAGTTTGTTTACTTCCTAACAAATTAGATCCTGATGATTTTATTCGCAAAACTGTTTTAAATAAAGATGAAAAGTTAGAACAACATTTACGTGATAACGGATATATTCAGAACGGATTTTCCTATTTGATGGAAAATTGGATTACTGGCGATACACCAATCGAAAAAGCAGAAGGCGTTAAAAAATGTTCGCGTGTTCTTTCGACTATCGAAGATAAAAGCCACCGCGAAATCTATACAGAAATGTTACAGAAAGCCTCAAAGCTTTCTAAAACATTAATCAAAGAAATCATCAAAGATTTAGATTCAGAGAAAATAGAACGCAAAAACATCAATCTTTCTGAGTATGACTTACCAGTAAAGTTGCAAGATGTTGACATTTCGAAATACAAATCAATGATTCGCGAATACAATTTCTTTCAACACGAAAATGAAATTTGGATGTTAGTCGAACGCAATGACGAATTAGATACCTTTAAATCGATTTCTAATTTCGAAATTGAAATCATTCAACACATGAATGATGATAAATATCCAAAGAAACTATTTCGTATTCGTAACAAAAAAGGTGTAGAACGTATTTTCGATGCGCCTGCAGATTCAATGCAAAACACAGGCACTTTTATTAAGATGCTTGACAGAGAAGGTAATTACCGTTTCAGAGGGCGTTCAAATCATTTAGAAAATCTAAAAGATTTCCTTTTCGATTCTATGGGCACAGGTCGTGCTGTAGATGTTTTGGGATGGAACCCAGAAGGTTTTTTTGTTTGGAATAACGAAGTGACTATTCCAGGAACTGGACGCGTTAAAATGGATGAAAATGGTGTATTTCATTACAACGATACAACATTCTATGTACCATCAGCGAATGGGATTTATAGAAATAATCCAACACGTTACATTTCACAAAAGCGTTTTATCGTGAAATCGGGAGATTTTACTTTGGGCGAATATTTAGCACAATTACGAAAAGTACACCGCGATCATGCCATTACAGGAATCCTATTTTTATTCGCAGCTGCTTTTCATGATATCGTGAAATCAGAAATCAGCGCATTTCCATTGTTATTTTTATTCGGTCCTGGTTCTTCTGGAAAGGATCAATTATCACAAGGTTTACGTTCATTTTTTGGTGACATTCAATCTGTAATTTCCCTGTCATCTAAAAAATCTACAGGTAAAGCACAAATTCGTGAGTTCGCTCAATTTGCGAATGTTATTACCCACTTATCAGAATACCGTAATGGTGATCTGGAAACAAACGAAATGTTGAAAGGACTTTGGGATTTGAACGGATATAAATTCGGAACATTAGATTCGCGCGTTTCTTCTGACGAAGTTCCAATTCTATCGGCTCCATTAGTAACATCAAATGATTGTCCAACGGAAGAACCATTGATTATTCGTATGCTTTGGGAAGAAATGGTAGTCAATAGCTTTGACGAACAAGCCAAACAAAACTTCAACAAGTTAGATGATATGATCAAAAAAGGTGTATCACATTTCATGGTCGACATCATCTTGAAACGTCACCTGGTTGAAGAACGTTTTACACGTGAATTTCGTGAATACAAATCAACATTAGCCAAAAGAAAATCATTCAAAGGATTACCAGAGCGTATCGCAACAAATCATGCTGTTATTGCTGCCATGTACGAGATTTTCCACAACGAAATACATTTTCCTTTTACACGCGACGAAATGTTATCTCATTTTGACGATATGGTTACAGCACAACGCAGAAGAATAGAAAACGAATCTGTAATTCAGAAATTCTGGCAATTGTTCGCATCATGTTTACGCATGTCAACGCCAGCATATTTAAAGCATGGTTTAGATTTCAAATTAGACGGTTCTACGATTTATTTCAACTTCTCATTTGTATACGGAAGAATTCAACAAGATTGGTACCGCACATTTGATCAAACCGCTCCAAACAAATCAGAATTACGCAAAGCAATGAAAGAAGATAATGCATTTATCGGTGCACACGATTCAGTTCGTTTCTCAGAAGGTGCCAATACATCTGCATTGAGTTTTGATATGGATAAGTTGAAACCAGAAGATAGAAATACAATTTCCTATGCTGTGGATATACAAGAACGTTCGAAAGCGATGCCAACCCCTGTGACCCCAGACTTATTTGTAAATAATAAAGAAGTTTCGGCGAATTCTGACACAACAAATAAAGAAGTAGAAGATGATTTACCATTCTAACAAAGAAATTAGAATAAAAAATTGCGTCAATAATTTCTCAAATGACACATTTTTTTTTCCAACATTTCCAACAGAGAGTAAAATATTGATTTTAAATAAATTAAATATAAAAATAATGTTGGAAAAGCTGTGGATTTGTTGGAATACGTTGGAAATTGTTTTTGTTTTCCAACACTTTCCAACACTAAAACAACTAATTAAGTAATTAACATATTGTAAATCAATTTTGTAGGATTGTTGGAAAACGATTTTATTTTTTCACTTAATAGAAACAATTTTTAGACATTTTCACATATAATAGACATGAAAAGAGCCACAATTAATTTAAGATTAGCACAATCAAAGGATTTCAAACAGGAGTCTATTGATTATAACAACATGAGAAAGATGGTTATACGCGAAAACTTTCCGTTTTTCATTTACCTAAAAGAATTTGATTGTTACGATGGTCCTATCCTAATGAACGAAAAATTGGATATGGAATTATTCCGAAAATATTTAGAAGCCAATTTGATTTATGTATTCGAATCTCATAATACAGAAATATTATATGGCGATCTGGGATTAGAAAAAGAAGAACCACAAACTGACATCGCATGTTAACATTAGTAGAACAAGCAAGAGTGATTTTGATTATTGACGATTGCACATCCATTGACGAAGTATCGGAAGTAACAAGTTTCATATACGGTTATGTCATCGAATTGACATCAGACACCCAAGAACGAAAAGATATGCACGCTTTCCTTAGAAAAGTAGCATTTTATAAAATAAAAGAATTTTTAATTGAGAAATAATGAATGTACCAGTAATACTAATATATATAATAGTGATTTTAGGATTATTATTAATCTTATTTATCAGCGATAATAAAATGAGAATGGAAGTTATAAAATCTCAAAGAGATGAAATAAAATATTTAGAAGCACGTAATGAAACGTATCAAGAATGGATAGAAACTCTGAGAAATGAAAATAGAGATTTAAGAAGTAAATATTACAGAGATTTTGTTCATCAACAAAAACCGAAAACTTTAGAAAATTAGAAAAGAAATGAAAACAGTAAATAGCTTAGCGAAGTGCGGAAACCTTGCCAAAACTTTAAAATAAACACAAACTTTTAAAATTAAACAATATGTCAAAAAATAGCGCTCAAACCGCATCTAGCCAAACTGATGTTAGGCGAAGTGGTGATCGAAAAAGCTGTCAAAATTGCAAATATTATACGGCTAGTAAAAATAGGTGTAATCATCCTAATTGGAGTTGGTGTGTAAAGAGAGATGGAGATGGTTTTGTGATAGAATATATTTATCATCATTTCGCCTAACGTTTCCGAAGCTTTACGATGTGGTGGTAAATAAGGCACAAAACTTTAAAATAAACAATAACATTAAAAAAGGCACAAACTACAAGATATACGTTTAGCCACCATAGCGTAAAACTTGTGTTATAGCTAGTTATTTTATAAGACAATGATACTTACAAAAAAACAAATAAACGAACTAAAGAAAGAATTAAAAAAAGCTCATGATGCTGAAAGGAAATTATCATCAGCACGACAAGGTATAGCAATGCTCATTTCTGATTTTACTGGAATAATTGGTGAGTGTGATTTTTTAATGGGAGATGGCTTTGGATTTACCCCTGAATCAAATAATGACACACATATACCAATAGATGCATTAATTAAATACGCTGAAAATGGTCAAGATATTACAGAGGAATTTATTTTAAAAAATCTTTCAATATAATTGGCTATAACTACCTGATTAACGCAACGAATTTGAAAATGAAACAAAAACAAATAAACCAATGACAAAAAAAGAAAAAAATAAGTTCCTGATCAAAATGACCGTATTATCAAACGCAATGCTATACGAAATGGATTTAGCCAGAGTAGATTCGGAAGAAGCAACACAACTACGAAAATTATTAGAACAACACACACAAATGGCATTTGAACAACCATTGTTACAATCGACAACATTTATACAAGAAGTAGAAAATAAGTTTGATGCAGTTGTAAATAGAACCGCAAAAGAGTATAATATAAAACTTTAGTTTATGAAAAAAATAATTCAAACAATCATTGATTCAATAAAAACACGAAAACTACTAAAACAGCAATATTTAAATATTAAAGTGTTGTCAAATGAAAAAGACTTTCAACAAAATTTAGAAACGTATAATTTGATTTTAATTTTCAATAAAAAATCTTCAAATTGGAGTTTAGAAAAAATTAATGAAAGATTCAATTATTATTTAATGATAGGCATTCCTTCAATAGATTTATACATGAAATTTATTATTGACTATATAAAAGAAAATCAATTTACCTATATGGAAATGATGAAATTTGCCGAAAAACTTAATATAATTGGAAATATAGCGATTGAAGTTTTTAATATTCAAAATAAGGTTAAAATCAATATAGAATCAAAAGGTGGTTTTTTATAATTATTCATAAACAAAAAATAGACATTATTAAGAATAGTGTCTATTTTTTGTTTATATTTGTACAAATCCTTTCCTTTTATGAATCAGCAAAATAGACATCTTAGAGTAGTTTGTAAAGTCAATTTATATACAGACAACAAAATAGCTTCTATATTAGTTGATACAGATAAAAACTCAACTACCAAAAAAGGATTTTACAAATCATTAATCGCTTCTACTCCAACAGAAAAAAAACACAACAGAGCATCATTATCATTCAACCAAGACTATGAAGAAACTCGTTCTGGTGGCGTTTACACCCAAAGTGTACAATTCAGTTACCGTTCCAACACAGACGAACACGCCTTAGAATCAGAATTTCTAAAAAAAGTAAAACTTATCGGTCTTTTATTATCCGATGGATCAGAGATTATCATTGGTAGAAATGATGTCAAACAAAACCGAAAACCAAAACTTAGTTTTTCATCTGATCTCAATTTTACAGAAGCCAAATTTGTTTCGCGATCTATCATTCCAGCATCTATCAAAAATGTTGTGAATACAGGTTACACGTTCACTTATCCATTTATCTATACTTAAAAACTTTTCGCATGAGTACATTAATCCAAACAACTATTCGCCCAGAACTAATACCAGTTCTTTACGATTTTTTCGAAGGTAAAGAATACACAATTGCAGGTAAAAAAGTAAAAGGAGTTAAAATTGATCTCAAATCAAGCCTTGGACGTTATATCCGTTCAATGTGCGAAAAAGCCGAACGCCCAGAAACAAAACGTTTTTACAACATGGTTTTCGAAGTACAAGATTTGGCAAATAAACAATATACAGCAAGCGTGTATCAGTATATAGATGGCCGCAATCATTTCTTGAAATTACCCGAACCATTTATTGATGATCTCAACCACATGTTAGAAGATATTTTCCGAACATCACTTAATTCCTATTTACGTGGTTTTGAGAAAAACGGAAAAATAAAAGAAGGAATTCGCCAGTACATGCACGATTATGATCTCGAAGAACACGGACATACTTTAGAATCGATAGAACGTATGTATATGCGTTACAAAAAATCACCAGCCAAATTAAAACGTTTTCAACACAAATGGACATCTGACGCTTAATTGCGTCAGTTTGTTTTTAGGGACAACGCCTTAATTTTCAAATAAAAATATGGAAATTAAATATCCAAATTGGTTACCAAAAATATTTGGTTCTCCACAAACCAGTGATGAAATGAATGGCATTGTAGAAGTGCTACAAAACCATGCTGAAACTCTCTCTCTACACGATGTAAGAATATTAGCTGCTGCAAGTGGTATTTATACCGATACTCTTACACCTTCATCAGAAGTTCCTACAGATGTAGGCGACAAAGTTTTTTTAGTTACACAACCTGGCACCTACACCAACTTTGGAAATGTTATTTTACCCGAAAACAACTTTGGTTTTATTTTTAAAAGTGGAAATAGTTTCAGTTTGCAAAGTGTGGAGATGCCAATGCAGGATTTGTCTGAAGTTGAACAAAAAATCGAAGATGTTAAAAAAAGTTTTAACCTTGAAATTAGCTCAAAAAATAAATTTAATAAAGCTACAATTACACCTAATCAATATTTAAACACGTCAAATGGGAATTTAACACCTTCGGAAGGTTTTTGGACATCAGATTTTATTCAAATAGACTCTGCTAAAAAATATATAGGAGGACAAGGTTTTACATTTATTTGTTTTTACGATGAAAATAAAAATTTTATTTCAGGTATTGGCGAAGCTGGTCAAAAATTAATCACTCCTACAAACAACTCTTACTATATAAGAGTGTCTGACAATAATAATCCAGATACTTTTCAACTTGAAGAGGGGGAAGTTAGCACTTCTTATGAAGATTATTTTTTTAAAATAATTCCAAGATATGAAGAAAAATCTATTGTAATAGAAAAAAGAATAGTCACTGATGGTGTCAACTTTAATTTAATTAGAAAGATGCAAGATTCAATTGTTGACGCTTCAGATACAAAACGATATAGAATTATTGTTCCTAAAGGAGAATGGCAAGAGTGTGATTTAAGAGGTAAAAAAAATGTTGAAATTATTGGAGAAGATTTATTTGATACTGTAATTTACAACGATGGTTTATCAACGAGATTAACGCCTTCTGATTATTCTGTGAGCGCATGGGCTAATAAGCCTTTGAACGAAGTGCCACAACATTTTAAACACGTTGTATATGTTACAGATGATATTGATATTAAAAACTTAACTATTGAAGCTCGTGGAAATATTAAATATTGTGCACATATAGACTATCCAAAATTTGAAAATGTAAGAATGAAAGTAATATTTAATAGGACTGCTGAGGAAGTTAATAATTGTGTGGGTATTGGGATAAAACCTAATCAAACAATTGATTTATCTGATAGTGTTTTCATTAGAAATGATAATCAACCTGCTATTTTTGTGCACAATTCGCCCAATCAAATTTCTGGCTCTAAACTGATTTTGGATAATACTTTTTACCAAGGGTGTTCTTATATATTAGTTGGAGAAATGGGGAGTGGTCACGAGGATTGGATTTATTTGCGAAATGCTCAAGCTAATGTTGAATTAAATCAATTTATAACCCTTATTTGTGAATTAGACCCTACCAGTTTGCCATATAATTTCCGACTGAAAACAACTGGCACAAAAATTAATTCAATAGTGCAACTTCCTTATCATGATAATCAAAATCCACGTCCAAATTTTGGTGGATATATCATTGGAAAAATTGGGTAATTTATTATAAAAAAACCACCTTTTCGGAGGTGGTTAAACTTCACTAAAAAAATACAGATGATTTTAGATTATATAAAACACGACTTTGATCAAATTATATTAGAATTTCAAATAATATTTTCTTGCTGGGTTGCGGTTGGTATTTCTGTCGGCATCGATTTATTTTTTGGCATACGAAAAAGTAAATCATTAGGAGAGTACACTCATTCTTACGGTATTCGAAAAACATTTGAGAAAATGACATTTTACTATTCCTTGATGCTTTTATTTCTATTCGCAGATATGTTCAATCCTTTTGGTATGTACATCGAAATATTAAACCTTCCAATTATGACAATCCTTATGATGTTAGCATTGCTACTTACTGAAGGTATATCTATTCGTGAAAAAGCAGATCAAAAACAACGAAGAATGGTAGATAAATCAGCAAAACAATTGCTTGATATTATTCTAAAAAACAAAGAATTGATTGAAGAATTAAAAAATAAAAATGAATAACTATGTTAGTAGATTTTCAAAAAAAATACGGATTGTTTCCAGATGGAATAATCGGTAAAAAAACAGCAACAAAAATTAAAGAAGTGTTTGGATTAACAGATATTCAAACAGCTTATTTTCTTGGACAAGGAAGTGTAGAAACTTCTGATTTCAAGTTGAAAAGAGAAAATGGAAGGTATTCCGAAACTCAATTAAAAAAATATTTTTCCTATTATAAAAATCGACCAGACGAAGCACAGCAAGATGCTTATAATGAGGTTGTAATTTTTAATAAGGTTTACGCTGATAAAAATAGAAGTAAAAACCTTGCACTTGGAAATACTCAAATTGGTGATGGTTATAAATTTAGAGGAAATTCTGCAGGTCAAACAACAGGAAGATACAATCATCAAGTAGTAGCGAATAAAGTAAAGGATCAATCTATTATGGATAATCCTGATAACCTTTGGAAAAATTACTACTTAGAATCGTTTGATATTTATTTAAAGGATAAAAAAGTATATCCTTTGATGACAGATATTTCTCGTAAAACTTCTGATTTAATTACATCAAAAATAAATGGTCCTGCAAAAGTTCATGCAGAAAAACGCTACGAAAGAACTCAACATTACTATAAACTTTTAACTAAATAATATGAGAACTAATCTACCACAAAGAATACTCTTATTCATCACCATTTTGTTGACGTTGACATTTTGGTCATGCGCTACCAAACGCAAAACAAAGGAGGTAGAACAGGTAAAGGTTGAAAGTGAAAAATCAATCGTTAATGATTCATCTGTGAACCTCCAATTGCAAAAGTCAACTTATGATTATTTGCAAAACTATTCTAAGAATGAAACATTATTGCAAAAACTTGGTTTAACGTATGCTGGTAAAACGAATGAGGATAAAGGTAAAGTTTCATTAAAACAAACAGAAAACGGCTTAGAACTCGATATACAAGGCGCAATCGCTATGGCTTTGGAGAAAGAACAATCTAAAAATGAAGATATTTCAGTTCATAAAGTGATCAGTTTAGTTGATTCGATTTATTCTGTTCGATTACAACAAGATTTAGCACAACGAGATCAACTATTATTAGATAGTTTTAAATCGAATACAGAAAAGGAGAAAACCGATATAAGTATTTGGATTTATGTGGTAATTGGTTGTGTCTTGGTTGTTTGGGCAGGTATTAAACAAATAAAAAAATAAAGCTAAAAAGAAAACTCAGGTATTCAATACCAACTAACCTAAATACCTGAGTAATCAACATAATACATGCCTTTTGTATTAATTTAATTAAAGTTAATTAATAGTTTGTAGATAAAACGATTATAAGTAATTAATTTAAAAATCGACGTATTCGTCGAAATATTATAATATCGATGATTATGTCGATAGTGAGCCGATTATAGATTTAATTGGCTCATTTATTATATTGTATTATTGATTATTATTAATATTGCAAAAATTAATTCTAAAAATGAGCAATTTACAAGTAAAAGACATTATTGAACTATTATCAGATAATATTGTTTCAATTCCTGAGTATAAAAAATATTGGTTAATAAGAACCCAGTCTGGTAATTTATTTGATCTATTTGTAGAGCATAAAATGGTTGGTTTAGAGCATTCAGAAATTAATCTTTCAGAAATTACTCAAATATGTAATGATTTTAATAAGAAAGAATCTTTACAAAAAATTAAACAATTATTAGTAAATTATTATGAATCAATTGATTTTGAAAATGATATCACGCCTCAAAAAATTGGTTTAATTGCTGGTCAAATTTATAAATTCTTTAAAGAAGTAAAAATTGGAGATATAGTTGTAATACCTTCAACAAACTCTGAAGTCGTAAGTTTTGGTGAAGTAACAGAAAATCATATAGCGGTGCTAAACACTGAAGAAAAAAGAGTTTTTGATTTTGATTTTCCATTATTAAAAAGAGTAAAATGGATTAAAGAATTACGAAGAACTAAATTAGATCCGTATTTTTATAAAGTTTTTACAAGTCATCAAGCGATTACAGATATTAGTAATTATGCCGAAGTAATTGAACGTTCTTTGAATGATTTGTTTATTTTGAATGATGAAGCTCATAATGTAATAAGGATAGAAGCAGAAGTTATTAAGGCGAAAGATTTGTTTGGTCTTGGTTATGAATTATTAGATTTAATAGATGATTTTTGTGAATATTATAGTATAGATGGTGTTTCGTCTGATGATTTTGAAGTAACTATAAATATTAATAGTCCTGGTAAAATTGATTTTAAATCATTGAGTAAAAAAGGAATTGGTGTAGCTGCGTTTGTGTTACTATTAACTGGAGGAGGGTTGAAATATAAAGAGTTATCATTGACTGTTGGTGGTATTCCATCATTAATAGATAGTTATAATACTTTTTTAGAAACAAGAAATAAAGTAATTACAGAGCAAAAAATGGATAGTGTAAAACTTTCAATTACTCAAGATATTTGGAATCATTATAAAGACAGTTTAGATATAAAAGAGCCAAAACAAATGATAGAATTAATGAAACAAGTAGATAAAAATCAAGATTTACCAAAATAATTTTATATTTTTACATAATCAAAATAAAAGAAATGAATATCCTATTAAATGCAATCTCTGTTACAGCAACATTTATTGTTAGTGTAGGTCTTTTGTGGCTTATATTAGATAATACAGTTGGTAGATTTAAATTTATGAAGTCTAAAAGGTTATGGTATGGATTTCAATTTAAAGATTTTCTATTTATAACTTTATCTACTTTATTTATTCTATGTTTTTTTGATTTTTATTTACCTTATTAATAAAATAGATTAATAAATATAAAAGCCGTTTAAATTTGTTTTAAACGGCTTTTATATTTGTGGAAAGTTTTGCGATTTTATTGTACATTTCGTTTTGAAATTCTGTACTTTTCGTTTTGCGGATTATATATACTTGCATTTATACAGAAAACACAAAGTATGAAAGAAATTAACATATTTACTTATTTAGAAGATTTGATAAAATTTGCTGCGTTTGCTATTTCTATTATAGCCTTGATGATTTCATTAAAAAATCGAAGAAATGGAATTAGAGAACATATTTTTAAAGAGCAATTCAATGCGGTTAAAGATTTGATTATAAAAATTAATGAATTTACTTTTATTATTGAATGTAAAGGTGTTGATGATTTTTCTGATGATGATTTATTAAAACTGAATGATATTAAAGAAAAGGCTAAAGAATTGTTTTTTTCATATCAATTTTTAATAGTTGAAACAAAAAATATTAATGATATGATTTATAATCAACTTCAACAGATGGATAGAATCATAGGTATTGTACAAGGCAAAGAAAATTACATAAAATCGTTAAATAAATATGGACGTGAGCTTTATATTGGAATATATGAGGATTATTTTGAAAAAGAAAATAAGCTTTTGAATAAAGTTCAAAAGCAATTTCATATTAAAAAAATAACTAAAGAAAACAGAAAAATATTTCAATAAAATCAAAAAATACTTTTCAAAACAACAATAAATAGTTTCAATTTAAATAAGTTTTCAAATCTATTAACGACATAATTTGTCGCAATCAAAAAGTAGCTTTACGATATTTAAACTCAACATACATGTTACTTGACGCCAAACAACAAAGCAAACCGCTAAATGATCTTACGAAAGAAGATAAAGACTTTATCTATCGTAATTTATTAACGCTTTTCATGGACTGGAATGGCAGTGATTCTGCTACGGACGAAAATCAGAGAGCCGACATACAAATGGCAGTCTTTTATTGCATTGGGTTATTAGATCAAGTAAAATCTAACAAAGCCGCTGAATAATCAGCGGTTTTTTTGTGTCAGCTTCTAATCGCTGTTTTCATCGGAAATTTAAATCAAAAACGTATGAAAACGGAGATTCTAAATATTATCAAACATCCAACTTTGGATCACCCAGAGAAATTCAATCAACTGTTTGATTTCTACAAAAAAAATCCATCAAAGGATCGCAACTTCGAATCTAATTTTAATCGTCTTGGTTTTACTGAACATCAGTTTTCTAAATTGATTTACGAAGTAAAAAAAGTTTATAAAATTTCTGATTTAGAAGTGGTGCAACACGAATTCAATGATAATTCTATTCGCAAACCTTGGGGATTTTGCGAAACTCCAGAAGAAAAATGCAATATGAATTATTGTGACGAAAATGGTTGTCAAAATCGTACAAGACATTTAGTTGAAGATTCAGAGTTGAACGAAAATATTAATAAAGAAACTCAAAATAACGAAATTCCTATTCGTCAAGAATTTCCTTTCCTAAATTCAGAAGATTGTCCAGAAGAATTTAAAATTTTGGTCAATGATAAAATCACTGCATACCATAAAATGGTAGCTGGGCGTGGAGCGTTAGACGATCCAAATACACCAGAAGAACAACGTGCAGAAATTGCGCAAAGTGTTGCCGATGCTGATATGTTAAACTCATTGATATATGAAGAATTGAAATATTATCAAGAAACAGGAAAAATTCTTGGGAACCACGAAATCTTTGCTACGCACAACCTAAAAAAAGCAATTGAGAATATGACTGCCGAACAAAAGGCGCAACGCATCGAAACGTTGAAAGGTCAAATTCGTGTGGCTAAATCTGCCTTAACAAAAGCAGAAAAGAAAAAGGATACAGAAAAAGTAACCGACCTAAAAGCTAAAATAGAAGCGTTGGAACTGGAACGAAATCTTGTCATCAAGTCTTTAGAAAAAGCAAATAATTAAATCCTGCCTGTTTAAATATCTTTTTTTACTCATTTCCAACTTTGGCGATTACCTCAAAAAAGTTGGTTTTTAAAAACCAAAAAACATCATTATGGAATTTATTAATGAAAAAATAGAAGAACTTGAAAATCATTTAAAAGATTTAAACTATTCTTTAAGAGACAATGAATTTTTAACACAATTCGAACGTCAACATTTATTTACAAAAACTATTGAAATTAGAGCCCAAATAAGAACATTAAAATATGTTTTAAAAGCCAAAAAATATCACGATTTAGAAATAGCATCTACTACAGTTCAAATTAAAATGTATCAATTACATGAAGTTGAAGAAGCATTTGATAGATGGTTAAATGCAAAAGACGATAAAATTCCATTCACGGATTTTTTACGTGGTAAGCAAACATTTCCTGAAAATAAAATTTCTTAATCATCCAATTCCTAATTAATATGAAAAACATTCAATCAATTATAGATAGATTAGAAAATATAGATGCTAATCTCAAAAATCCTTTAATGCCAACAGAAATTTCTGTTGAAGCACTTAAGGATATTATTCCAGAAGTTATTAATGACTTGAAAACATTAAACAAAGACATTTTTATATCTGTTAATAATGAAGTTTACAACAAAAAACAAATTACAGATGCTTGGGATGTTTGGTTAAATGATTATCTACAAAACCCAGATGAATTTGAAGAAATTGGTACTGAACAAGCTACTGGTGAAAATTCGTTAAAGGGATTAATTTATTACTTAGAAAAGTCTTTTGAAGAAAATAAGTAATGCAAAATCTAACTGATTTACATAACGCTATTTCAGCCATCGAAGATTTTAGTCATTCTTCACAATTACCATATCCAGAAGATGTCAAACAAATGATGTTAAGAGAGGAATTTCCAAAATTAGTCCAACAACTCCGAGAAGCATTCGAAAACCTAAAACCAAAAGAAAATGTCAACGCCATTCCACGAAAATCCGCTTTTCCTATCCGAGGAACAATACGAACAACTTGAAAAATTAGCAGGTGCACAATTCTCATTGCGTCGTATTGCGCAATTCTTAGATGTTAACGAAGATATCTTTATCACGTTGGCAAATACAAAAGGAACACGCGTGTATGATTGCATCAACCGTGGACGAATGGCTGTAGAATATTCTATCAACAATGCAATGATAGAAAAAGCAGCAAAAGGCGATACATCAGCAAATTTTCAGTTCGAAAAAAGCAAAGAATCTCGTAGAGTTGACGAAATAAGAAAACACTTTTTTGGATGAAAACAGAAAATATAACATTAGAAGATATTTATGATTTCATCGATTGCAAGTATGGTCCTGATGATATCATTCCAGCACATAAACAACATATTTTAAATCATCTCGAATTATTAGATAAAATTCGAGCAATGCATCTGCGTATAGAGCAATATGGTAGCGAAGATCATATCGTTCAGCATTTAATTACTGCCGAAGGTTTATCGCGCTATTTAGCCAAAAAATATTATAACCAAGCGTTAGAATTTTTCTATTGTGATAATGAAATTTCAAAATCGGCATGGCGAAATATTATTGCTGATAAAATGGAACGTGGTATCAATGCAGCGATTATGGCGGCAAAAGACACGAAAGATTTTGTTTCTGCAACTAAGCTTTGGATTGAGGTAGCTAAAATTCGTGAATTAGATAAAGCCGATCCACCACAGCTTAATCCAGATGCGGCAGGAAGAATGTTTGCAATATATTCTTATGATCCAAAACAATTAGGATTAGACACCATTCAGGACAACGAAAAAGTACGCCAATTTATCGATTCTTTAGAAGGTATTACCGAAAAAGAAAAAGAACTGGCTTACGAAGAAGCAATGTTAAAACCTTTAAAACTATTCCCAAATAAACATGAGGACGTTCGCAAATCTGATTGATGATCCGTTAGTGGAAGGTCGATTTGCATCGTGGCTAAAAATGCGAATTGATTTAATCGCTCCGAAAAATCTTGATATAATTTCAGGACGTGCCACAGCAAAGTCCTCTGATATTTTAGCCGAACGTTCTATTCGTATTTCGGAAGATATGGCACGTGCTTATTTTGCATGGGTAGCTGATACCTATGAAAATGCAATTGGGAACGTACGTGATGCTTTAATAGAAGGTTGGAACCGTAAAGGCTGGGTAGAAGGTGTGCATTATGTGTTGGACGAAAGGCCACCAGCACATTTTGAAAAACCATACAAATCGCCAAAAGATTTTCAACATACAATGTCTATTTACAATGGATGCTTTTTCAAAATAGTTTCTTTGGCTCAACCATCATCGGCTGCAGGAAATTCCTACCAACATTTATTCGGAGACGAAGTAAAGTATTTTGATGATAAGAAAATCGCAAAGTTATTCCCTGCAATTCGTGGAGAATATACCAATTTCGGTGATTCTGTTTACTATCGTGGACATTCATTTACAACCGATATGCCAAATCCAATGCACAAAGAATATGATTGGATTATGCAACAGGAAGAAAATATGGATGTTGAGCAAATCAAATTAATTTTGAATTTATCACATCTGATTAATGAAGATAAAAAGAAATTATTCAAAGCATACAAAAATCGTGATGATTTAGCCGTTAAACGTATCCAAAAAAGAATTGTAAAATATACTATTGCATGGAGACGTGCGCGTAAAGATTCTACCTACTTTGCAATTGGATCATCTTTGGCCAATTTACAAATCTTAACCTTAGGTTACTTCGAAGATTCGTTGAAAACATTAGGTATAGAAGAATTTAAAACCTCTATCCTATCCTTAAAACCAACTATTCCACAAGGAGCAATGTTTTATGCATATTTGGGTCCGCACCATTTTTTTGACGATGGTTTGCGCGAAGATTTCCTTTCAAATTATACCTTGAAAGAAGAATTCAATCCCTTAGCAAAACATATCAAAAAACCATATTACGACAAAAAACAACCTGTATCTGCAGGAATGGATTTTGGAGATATGATAAGTATGGTAACAGGTCAAGAAAATAAAAATTACATTTATGCATTAAGAAATTTCTTTACCCTACCACCAGAAAGTACAGCACAAATAGCATCTAAATTTGTCGATTTTTATGATGGACACGAAAAACGTATCTTAAACCTGTATTATGATCGTTCAGGAAATCAATACGAGCAAGTCAATCGAGATTGGGCAACAGATGTCAAAACATCCATCGAAGAATATTCTTCAAAAATTGGTCAAAAATGGAAAGTAAATTTGATGTCGAAAAATCAAGCAACCATTTACCAGGATGAAGAATATTATTTCATGACAAAATGGTTGAACGAAGGTATTGCAGGAATTCCAACATTACGCATATATCGTAAGTTCAACAAAGAGTTAAAATCATCATTGGAGATTACGAAAGTCATCACCAAAAAAGACCAAAAAGGAAAAACAAAAATCCATAAAAATAAAACATCCGAAAAATTAGCAATGCATCTTAGACCGATGTATTCTACCAACTTTTCAGATGCTTTTAAATATTGGATAATGCGCCGTGATTGGAGATCAACTGCAAGTTCAAGAATAAGCACTTCTACAACATTTATTGATACAGAAATCATATAAAAATTGTATCTTTACAACATAGAATTTTAATTTTAGCGGATTAAAATCTTACTAAATTTTAACCTTCAAATATGCCAGTATTTGGAGGTTTTTTTGTGGCTAAATCTTTTACCTAAATTACTTAGAATAAGTCTAAACAACCTACTTTTGATATGAAAAACTTCAATAAATACACTTCAAATAAAACCTAAAAAAGCTAATCAATTCAAAATCAATAAAATTTCGATTTTTAAAAAAAATAAAAAAGTTGACTGAGGACAAGCACACCGACCCGCTCAGTCCTTGATTTCGACGTTGAAAGGCTCAAAAAAAATGAGAAATATGACAACTCGTCTGTATCCCTTACTATTAGAGGGTTTGTCTATATTCCGAAATTCTAAAATTTTACTTTTTTCTTAAAAAACATAAAAATTCACATTAAAATAATAACACACATACTCTGAATTCCTTTCTATCAGCGGGTTTGAAATAATTTTCAATCATATTGATATAAACTTGTGTCAATAATCTTGTGTCAATACCATGCGATATTTGATTATGAACATTCATTACATGACTGCTATACGTAGGATGAAACAGTTCACTGATCATGAAATAGAATTCAGTATTGAATTCATAACGTTGAAAGGTGAAAGAAAAGTTATCCAACGTGCAACGTTAAACAAAGGCTATCGAAATGATCAATCTAAAAAAGCAAAGTTTTTAGTTGCTTACAAAGATTTAGATACCAATGAGAATAGACAGTTCCATCGTTCATTGTTAATGAAGTTCAACGAAGCAAACGTTTACTTATGATACAAACATTAGAACACGAAGATGCATTGTTGATGTACAATGACATGGGTGCGGTAACATTCTCTACTATGAATGATCCTCGTGGTGAATCTCCGAAGGATGTTCGCACCAAAGATTCTTTGGAATGGAATAACTCATTACTTCAATTAGAAGATTATTACATCTATCAATATGGCGATGGAAATAATCTACCAACTGTTATTCGTGATATTATTCAAAACAATTACATCGCACCTGGTTTACTGTCAAAGAAGAAGAATCTTTTATGGGGACAAGGTCCACGATTGTATCGTGAAGTATTTGATGGTAACGAACTAATCAGAGAATGGGCAACAGACAAAGAGATCAATCATTGGTTAGATCATATAGACGCAAATACTGAAATCAATAAGTTAGCAACTGATTACAACCACATGGAAGCGTGTGTATCAAAGTATGAATTGAATAAAGGTAGTTTGTTCGGTAATTCATTTATTACATCTATTGATCACATTCCAATCAATAAAGCACGCAAAGGTTTATTAACAACACGTTATTTAGCTGGTGAAAAAGAACCCACACATTGTGTCGTTTCAGAATCATTTGCCAATCAATATCACAACGATTCTACAGCCAAAGTATATAATCTTTACAATCGAAAAAATCCTTTTGCATCTAAAAATAGTATTGTTTATTCCAACGAATATACATTTGGAATTGACATTTATACTGTTCCAGATATCTTTGGTTCGTTAGAATGGTTAAAGACATCTACTGCTACACCACTTATCTTACAAGCATTCACAAAGAACTCGATCAACTTAAAGTTTCATGTTCAATCACCACAGAAGTATTGGGATGACAAAGAAAAAAAATTAAAAGATTATTGCGATGTAAAAGGTATCGAGTATAAAGATTCGATGTTGCAAGAATATCGCAGAAAGTTATTTCAACAAATTACAACAGTTCTATCTGGTGCCGACAATTCTGGAAAAATGTGGCATACCATTAAACTTTACGATGATAATGGCACTGATTTAAAAGAATTTGGATGGGAAATAAAAGCCATTGATCAGAATGTAAAAGATTTTATCGAAGCACAAATTGCAGTTTCTCAACGTGCCGATTATGCAGTTGGTTCTGGAATTGGAATTCATTCTGCTTTAGGAAACATTTCACAAACTGGTAAATCAGATTCAGGAAGCGAACAATTATACGCGCACCAAACGCATTTGAACACGAACGTTACGATTCCTGAAATGATTACACTAAAAGCCTACAACGAGGCTATTCGTGCCAATTTCCCTGGTACAGATTTACGCTTAGGATTTTATCACGTTGGCGTAAAACGTCAACAAGACATCACTCCATCAGAACGAATGATTAATAAATAATCTTATGAAATTACTATTCAACAATAGCGAGGAATTAAAACAATATCTACCTTATATTGATTCAGATATTACGTTCGAAAATATAATTTTAGATGCCAATGCGGCAACTAAGAATATAATCAAATTAATTGGTCAGAAATTATACGATAACATTTTCGAATTCAAAGAAGTTGATGAACAGGAAGAATTAGTCACAGCAGTTGCCTATCCTATTGCTGTCGATGCTTATCGTAATTATGTTATCAATAATGATGTTGCGCATA
This sequence comes from Empedobacter sp. UBA5036, assembly GCF_002415215.1. NCBI lineage: Bacteria > Pseudomonadati > Bacteroidota > Flavobacteriia > Flavobacteriales > Weeksellaceae > Empedobacter > Empedobacter sp. UBA5036. The sequence goes on along the minus strand of NZ_DICC01000050.1, from coordinate 63,313 downwards.
CTAATTCTGGTCGCAGAATGCGAGTTTCAGAACATGAAAAGCAAGCATTCGAATGGATGATAGATCGTGACAACAAACAATTAGAAAAACGATATTACAAAGCCTTAGACAATTTGATTGAAGTCTTAGACGAAAAGAATCCTATCATTGAAAATGAAATTAAATGGAAAAATTCAGAAGAATATAAAAAAACATTTTATCCATTATTCAGAACTACAGAAGAATTCAACGAATATTTCGAAATTGAATCTCGATACTTACTAATCAAATTAATTCCTGGGATTAAAAAATGCATTCAAGAAGAAATAATTCCAAGGTTTACAAGTTCTAAATGGTCCGAATATTTCGAAGCCTTAAAAACGAACAAACCAGTGCCTAATAAAACAGTTCTGTATCATGTAAAAGCTGCATGCGCCTATTATGCTTTATCATGGGCTTCTACTCGACTTTCAGCAACTATTTTCCCAGAAGGAATTTTACAAAATTTTGTTGCAGAAAACCAAACATCCCAAGCAAAAAAAGTACCTGAAACCAATCAATTTGGAGTATTAAAAATAGCTTTTGAAAAAGATTATAAAATAGAACTTTCAAAAATAGAAAGTCTTTTAAAACCAAAACCAATCAAAACTAATGAATGCATTGATTATGATTTTGGTATGAATGAAAATGATAAAATAATTGATATTTAAGATGAAAGAAATATATTTTGGACACGAGAAAAAAGTTTATTTTCCAGAGAATTTAAACGAATGTAATTCGCGCGAATACATTGATATTTGTCGATTAGCTTATGCGTTTCATACCAAAGAAATAGATTGGAATCAATTCTTATCTAACGCTGTTTATGCAATTTTAAATGTGAAACCTTCCAATAAAATCAGAACGGCTGCAGAAGATTTGGATCATTGGAATAACATTGCTTTTTTATCGCAATTTGTCGAATCATTTTTTGATATAGATCGCGAAACGAATTCCGTTCAATTAATCAATCATTTAGGTGAACGTAAAATCACAAATTTCCGTTATTGGGTGACGAATTATCATGCTCCTTTAGATGGTTTCTTGAAAAATACATACGGACAATGGGAAGATGCTGTCGAAATAATCTTAGACCATTTCCAATACCCAGACGAAGATAATATGTACAAAGTTTTAGCAATCTTTTTTTTGCCGAAAAATGAAAAGTACAACAAAGAAACTTCATTAAAACGTGTAGAGAAATTCAAACATATTGATATCGGAATTGTTTATGGATTCTTCCTTCATGTTACTGCATTTATGAATTATCTAAATTCTGCATCCGTATTCATTTCGGGTCAAGAAATTGACTTATCTATCATCTTTGATAATGAAGTGAATTCTTACGAATCTCCACGTCCAGGTATTGGAATAAAAGCCACAGCATACATGATGGCAGAATCTGGTGTATTTGGTAATTATGAACACGTCCGAAATTCTAATTTATGGGATGTTTTAGTTCGTATGTACGATGTAACGAAAAAGGCTATCGATTTACAAGATCAACAAAAACAACAACCAACATCATGATAAATATTGGACGATTATTCGAATTAGGAATTGAAATTCAGCACGCAAATTTGGGGGTAAATTCCTTTAAAATGACACAAGATGAATCAGAAGTTGTGGCAAATTTACAATCTCACAAAGTAACAGATAATCATTTGTTAGTGATTATGATTCCTTCTATGGATAGTAAAAAATCGGATTCTGTAGATAATATTCAGTTTCGGAACTTGATGCAGTTTTTAGTTTTGGAAAAACGTGATCCTAAGTTGCCAAAAAATAACCAAGAAGATATGTTCATTTACAAACGAACACAGGAAACGTTGAACAATATATTGGAATACTTTTTCCAACATTTTGATGATGATGATTCTAATTGCGAAATGTTCAGAAAGTTAGATGTTTCATCCTTTGAAATTGATCCAGTAAAAGGCGTTAGCGATTGTTTTGGGTGGAGTTGGTCCTTTAATTTCTAAACAATGAATCTTATCGAAAAGCGTAGAGATAATGCAGATCATATTCTCAAAAAACGATTTATAAAACGTGTATTGTCAACAGAAGGAAATTCTATTCTGAAAATGCAACGTGAATTAATAAATGAAAATGATTTTAAAAATCCCAACTTCAATAATTTATCATTAGAAGTTTCTGATTTCCGTGCAACAATCTCATTAGTAAAACTCCATCGATTTGTGGATATGAAAACACGTAAAACCAAGAATGGAATTATCAAGAAGAAAAACTATCCTATTTACAACAAAATAATTTTTGGACACTTAAACAACATCATCAAAGAAATTTCTTTCGGTTACACAGATACTGTTATAGAAGAAATGAAGAAATTGGAAAATAATTTATAAAGTTTATATCTTCTTTTTGAAGAATTTTTATCATATTTTGCTTAAAACCAAATTATTGCCGTAATTAGGTTTTTATTTTTTACGGAAAACCATAATTTGATATTATTTTTATTATTTACTTTTATTGAATTTTAAAATTTAATTTATGGATTTAAAAAATTTTGTTTCAATTGATTTTGAATTAGCTAACAGAAAAAGAATTAGTGCTTGTTCTATAGGTATATCAGTTTTTGAAAATGGTATAAATATTAATAGTAAAAATTATTTAATAAAACCACCCACTGGAGAAAACTTTGAAAAAATTAATATAAGAATTCATAATATAAGACCTAAAGATGTAGAAAACTCTCTTAATTTTAAAGAATTATGGGATGAAAGTTTATCTGAAATTATAAATAATAAACTTTTGATATTACATAATTCAAGTATGGATTATAGTTGTTTAAAACAGCTTATTGAATATTATGAGATAGAAAATGCAAATTTCCTTGTTTTAGATACAATGCAAATTGCAAATAATTATGGATTAAATAAAAAATTAGAATATTTATGCGAACATTTTGAAATTGATTTTCAAAATATTCATAATTCTGAGGAAGATGCAGCAGTTTGTGGTAAAGTATTTTTAAAATTAATTGAACAAAACCCTAATATTGAAAAATTTTATAAATATTATCCAGAACGAGAAAAAAAATATTTCAGGCAAACATCATTTAAAAACGATGATAATAATAATGAATACATTTTAAATAATAGATTATCTAATGATGAGATAAATAGTATTCAAATAGATGATAGTTATTTTCTATTCACTGGAGAATTAAAAGAACAAAGAGAAAATGCTCAAAAATACATAGAAAAAAATGGTGGTAAAATAGCAAAAAGTGTTATTAAGAAACTTGATTATGTTGTATTAGGTGATGATTATGGTTGGAGTAAAATAAATAAAATAATTGAATTAAATAACAATGGAAGTGATATAAAAATATTATTGGAAGATGATTTTAATTATTTAAAAACAATACCTGTAAAATCTAAATTTGATTTCAAGTTTACTGAAAAAATTGTTGATTGTTATGATGAATATTTTAAAAAAACAAAAACAATCAGTACGCTTTATGGTAAATACATATATTACTCTCAAAATATTTCACCTTTAATGAATAATGTTTATCAAATAGGAGGAAATATAAATGCAACTGTTGTAAACCATTGGAAAGATGAAAGTTTATTAACTGATTATTTTGTAATAAGTGATAAAGATTATAAAAATATAGGTAATAATATTTACAGCAAAGAAGTATTATTTATCGAAGATTTAATAAAAAAGCAGCAAACATTAATAGATACAAAAAAAGAAATAATTTCTTCTAAAATCATGGTAATAAAGTATCATACATTTAAAAAATATGCAGAAAATCGTAATATTGAATTACCTCATAATTACCATGAGGAAGATTTTTATAATCATATTTTTAAATTAACAGATGCAAATACATAAATTTTATGGGAGATTTAGGATACAAAGAAATTATAGTGCTTGTTATTGGAGCTATAATTGTTTTAGCTGTTTTATTAGCTTTAGTACTTTTGATAATTTATTTGATAAAAAAACTTAGAAAATAATTTTTAGAGTTATGCACTTGCATAACTCTTTTTTATTTTATTATCTTTGCTTTGCAAACGTAATTATACAATCAAATTGAAATCAACTATTAAAAATATTCGGGTAGGCATATGGGTGAAAGTCCCAAGACTTCATCGTATGATGTACGTTTGCAGTGACCTACCTTTTTATATTAACATAAAATTGCAAACGTTATGTCAAAATCAAACAACAGTACATCAGATGTACATCAACAAAAAATTAACAATCAAGCTTTAATTTTAGAACAAGAGATTTTAGGAACAATCCTAAATATTATCAGAAAAACTGAAAATCCAGCACACATCGCCAATGTGATAAAAGATTTGCAACAAGATTTTATCGGTTATTTTGATAGTTGTGATTACGATTACTTACGAGATGGTAATATCATCTTTACCGAGTTTCAAAGCATATTCAATTCTTTAGCGGTTGCAGAACCAGAAGCTTTAGAAAAATTGCAAGAAAAAAATAAACAACGTTATGATAGAATTTCTATCAAAATGAAACTTTAATAATAAAAGCACTCTTAAAAAAGAGTGCTTTTGTTTTTATAAATATTTATAAGTTTTATTTAATCTACCATTATAAGTAAATTTATCTTTTATTAAAATTTCATCTATTAAATTTACTTTTTCAATATCAGAAATTGAATTCTTTAAAATTATATCTTGTATAGATGAAACATCATGAAACAAATCTAAAATTTTATTCAAGTTAGTTTCATGATTAGTGAAAATGTATTTACCTTTTTCATCTTTTCCTGTTAAAATATTATTTTTTATATTAACTAAGTTCTCTCCTTTAAATTCAAAAAATAATGCTTGAGTAGAAAGTATAAAAAGATTTGTTATATCTTCTATTAATTCATTAATTATACTTTTATTTTCAAAATAAAAATCAAGATAATAATTAATATTTTTCAAATCTATTATGTCCGAATGAGCGTAAAAGTTATTTCTTGTATTATTAATCTCAAGAATTAACTTATTAAATTTCTCTTTGAATAATGGATATTTATTAATAAATTCATTATAATGATCATTATTAATAAATATCGGTTTTTTCCTAAAACTTATTAAATCATTGTAAATTTTATTTAAACTTGAATTTTCATTTTTATCAACAATTTTATTCAAATTAATCAATGTAAATTGACAGTGTGTAATAAGGTGCTCTTTTAAAACATTGAGATAAAAATTATTGGCTTCAAAATCGTCTACAATAAAATGTTTATTCTCATTAAAATATAAAAATCCATCTTGAATAAATTTATTTGATTCAATAATTTCATTTAATACATGATTCAAAATATGAATTCTTTTTGATAATAATTTTAAATTTTCTCTACTCATTAATTTTCTATTTCATGCGTCAGTAATCCTCAAATATAATGAAATTAAATTGCCTTCAAATACTACAAAATGAAGGTATTATTCGAATTACAAAACGGCCTTTGGGCATTCGATTTACATAGCGCAAAATATTACTCAAAAATAGCTTCTCAATTCTTAGAAGGGCAATTCAACGCCAAAACATTTGGCGAAAAACCAGAAGCCGTTAGCTACTTAGCCAACGAATATGGCGAACAAATTACCAAAGAAAACAACAAGCAAAATTCTACCTATGCAGTTGTCGAATTAATTGGTCCAGTTACCTTATACGATACATGTTATAACTATGGTGCTGAAAGTATCGCAAATCGCCTAAACAAATATAACAACGACGATTCTGTAAAAGGAATTATCCTAAAAACAAATACACCTGGTGGAGCTGTAGCGGCAATCAATCCATTTATTGAGTTTGCAGCCAAAAAGAAAAAACCAGTTGTTGCCTTGTGTGATCAAGCGTTATCGTTAGGCGAATGGGCAACAGATGTTGTGGCAGATCATAAAATGGCTTCAAATAACATTAGTGCACGCTTTGGTTCTATCGGAGTGGTTGCGAATTTCTACAATTATGCAAAAGCATTAGAATTAGCAGGAATCGAAGAACACGAAGTCTATGCAGATTCTTCTGACTACAAGAACAAAGCGATTTTAGAAGCGTTGAACGGAGATTACAAACTAATAAAATCAGAATATCTAAATCCGTTGGCAATTCAATTTCAAAATGCTGTAAAAGCTTCTCGACCAAATTTAGATCACTCAGTAGAAGGAATTCTAAACGGACGAACATTCAGCGCAGACGATGCAAAGAAATATGGCTTAATCGATAGCATTGGAACGATGCAAGACGCTATCGAAATGATTGATGTGCTTTTCGAAACAAAATATAATAATTAATAATCAAATCCTTTATTCCCATGAAATTTAATTGGATCAAAATGAAATCTTCTTACGAATGGTTAAAGAAAACTTTAGCCGTTGAGAAAATAGAAGTAAAAGATAACGAAATCGTTTTGTCGCAAGATCAACGCGAGAAAATCAAACAAGAATTAGGTGCTGAACAATCAGCAATCTTATTCGAGAAAATGAATGCTGAACTTAAAAATTCTGAACAAGCTACACAAGCGGCTACAGAGTTAGCAGCAGTTTTAGCAGAAATAAATGCAGATATTAATGCAACGGACGAAGGTGCTGAAAATGCAGAAGCTACAGATACACCAATCGAAGCACAAGCAACAGCAACCATCAGACGTTTACAAACAGAAAATGCACAAATGTCATCACAACCTATCGGAGATTCTCCAGAAGCAATTTTCCAACATGCTGTTAATCTAGCACCTTATGGAGCAAATGCATTACCACGCCACACAGCAACACATTTATTTGGCGAAAATGTCGATTATCAAGCGATCGCAAATCGTCCATGGAATCAACGTGCATTAAGTGGTTCAGCATCAGCAACGGAATGGAACAAAGATAACATTCCAGTTTTACAAGGCGATTTAGAACATTTTGTTCGTCAAAATCCAACTGTTTTAGTTACCTTCTTTAACGAGTTCGAAGGATTGCCAGCTGAATGGAGTTCTACACCAGGTGTTAAAGATCGTATCACAACAGCATCTATCACATTTGGCGAAGTAACACAAGCACGTTCTAACACGTGGGGTGCAAAAGGCGGGTTCAAAATCTCAGTTGAAGTTGGTCAAGTTTTCGCTAAGAAAATCGATTTAGAATTTTCAGGAACAAAGCTTCAAACCTTAGAGAATACATGGTTAGCAAACATTCATAACATGAGTGGTTCTCATCCTTGGAAAATGTCTTTCATCGGTTGGATTCTTTCAGAAGCAATCAAACAACGTATGTTAGAGGATAGAAATGCACAAATCAATGGTATTTATGTTCCTACACCAGATAATAGAATCGGTAATGCAGTGAATGCACAAGATGGATTATTAATTCAATTGTACAGAGCGTTGCATACGCGAAAAATCTTACGTGCATTTGCATTAGGTGCTCCAACAGTAGAGAATATTGTCGATTATGTTGATAGATTCATCTCGTTAGTTCCAGAAGAATATATCAAACTTCAAGGTTTAGAAATCGGAATGGCGGCGAAATGGAAATTAGCTTATCAACAAGCATTGGGAAGTTCGCAAGTTGTAGTTTACGAGAAAGATCGTGGCATCTTCAAATCAACAATTGAGCATGTAAAAGATAGACCAAATATCAAATTGCAAGCGGTTCCAGATATGGTAAATTCTGACTTTATGTACTTAACTTTATCAAAAAATATTGATCAGTTAAGCGACTTACCAGAAGAAGCAAATCAATTTACAATTGGTCATGACAAACGTGATACTTGGGCGTTTGCAGATTACAAAATTGGTATTCGTTTACAATACATCGGAATTAAGCTTTCAAAAGTACATGCAAACAAATATGCAGATCAAGTAGTCTTTACGAACGACATGCCAATCTTTGGTCAAGATGTTTCTTTCCCTGCATACGACAACGAATCTGGTGTACTTAAAATGTACTACACACACGCCAAAATTGATAAAGAGTTCAAAACGGATATTTCTGAAATTACAGATGTTCAACCAGGACAAATTATCAAAATTACAGGTAACACAGGATTAAGTGTTGATGCAAAAGTACTTGATGGTGATGATATCGACTTAACTTCTGATTTCAGTTTAAAATCAGGCGGTACATTAACTTTAATCGTACAAGCTGATGGTAAATTGAAGGAATTGAAGCGTACAGAATCTGCACCAACAATTTCGGACAAAGTAACATTTGACAATACTGCAATTGATGCAGCCAATGCAACAGAATTTGTATTTGATGGTGCCGAAGCAAAAGCATTAGGACAAATCATCAACGGTGTAGAAGGTAAACAAATTACCATTTACGGAAATGATACAGCAGAATTGACTGTTTCTAAAAACGAACAAATTACAATTGCAGCAAATGTTGTGCTAAAAACAGCTGATGACTTTATCACATTAGCATTTGTTGAAGGTGCTTGGTATGAAGTTTCAAAACAAGTAACTCCCTAAAATCATATAAGTAACTGCTAAGGCAGTTACTTTTCTTAATGTTTAATCAAACAAAAAATATTGACAATGCGTCCAAACTTAAATAAACCAGAAGGTAAATCACCAGGTGGTCCTTCTAATTTCAAAAAAGAAATCATCTTAATTGCGACAGAAGATATTTTAAAATATCCAGATCGTGACGAAAACAATATCCGTATGATTGGAGATTATGTATTGAAGGCAAACGCTAAAATGCATAAATTTTACCATACAGCAGCAAAAGCAGACGGTTCATGGGAATCAACTGGAGAACCTGATGCATTTTCACGCGAACCAAAATTCGTGGCACAACATCCAGGTGATGAAATTGAAGCTTTAGAATTCTTCGAAAAATGGACTGGTGTAGATTGTGTTATTTTAATTGGAAATTGCGGTCGCCCTGGTTATAAGGTAGAAGGAACATCTTGCGTACCAATGCAATTAGTTCCAAGTTTCACAGGAAATAACGACGGTACTTTCTTTACAGTAACTTTTCAAGGAGACGGTAAAACATCTCAATTCCCTGGATATTACGAAGGAAACTTAACGTTTGCTGATCCTGTAAAAGCAGCATCAAATACTGTTACAGTAGATGGTGAAGTTGGTAAAATTGTTCAATTACCATCTGCCGATACTACAGCTGAAATTTCATTTACTGCCTTAAACAATTTAAAACACAATGATCGTGTGACGTTAATTGGTGGCGGTGGAGATGATCCATATACATTAGCAAATGGAGGAACTGGGACAGTAGTAACATTGAAAAATGGAACATCTTGGACTTCCTTAGAAAATGCGACAATTACGCTTCGATACTTCGATGCTGGAGCAACTAAGTATTTAATCGAAGAAAACAGAAAGTAATTTTTTTTACATATAGTGTTAGATTGGTTTTTAAATCCACTTCTTTTTATAAGGAGTGGATTTTTTTTTAAGGAAAACCATATTTTGATGTTATTTTTATTCTTTACTTTTATAGTATTTTAAATTTACAACTCATGAAAAAACTTTTTACATTCTTAATGCTGATGATTTGCTTTTCAGTATTTGCACAAGAGAAATTACCAGTTGATAGTGATGGTAAAATAACCTTTTCTAAAGTCATTGATGTTTCGGGAACAAAGGCAGAGTTATACCAAAAAATATTGCAATACACAGGACAATATTTTATTTCAGCAAACAATCAAATTCAATATAAAGATGAAGCTGAAAGTAAAATAATTGCACGACAAACCGAAAGCGTTGATTTTTATAGCAAACCAAGTAAAATATTTTATAATATTATTTTTGATGCAAAAGACGAAAAAGTTAGAGTACAGATAAAAGATATTGTTTTTGAAAGTGGTGTATCTAATTTCCCTGCTGAAAACTATCCGAAAGGTTGGTTAGGTAAAAAGAAATTTTACGGAATTATAGAAAACACTTCAATGAATATTATTAAACATTTTGAAGACAATATTAAATTAAGCTCGTCTAAAAATGACGATTGGTAATTTTATTTTATGTAAATACATAAAATTTATTTTGCTTTTTAAAATACCTTTACTAAGTTTGCGATACCAATAGTTATATATCGCAATCAAATGAAAACAAATCTTAAAAATATTATGGCAGGCGTATGGGTGCAAGTCCCAAGACTTCATAGCGATATGACTGTTGGTAGCGACCTGCCTATTTTATTAATTAACAATACCAACAGTTATGTCAAAATCAAACAACAGTACATCAGATGTACATCAACAAAAAATTAACAATCAAGCTTTAATTTTAGAACAAGAAATTTTAGGAACAGTCCTAAATATTATCAGAAAAACAGAAAATCCATCGCATATCGCCAATGTGATAAAAGATTTACAACAAGATTTTATCGGTTATTTTGATAGTTGTGATTACGATTATCTACGAGATGGAAATATTATCTTAACGGAATTTCAAAGTATATTTAATTCTTTGGCAGTTGCAGAACCAGAAGCTATAGATAAGCTACGAGAGAAAAACAAAGAACGATACGATAGAATTACGGTAAAATTGAAACTTTAATAATAAAAGCACTCTTTTTTAAGAGTGCTTTTTTTGTGTCTACACTTACCTCCTATTTCTCACCGATTTTGCAGTAAAACTGCAACATGGCAAATAAAATTCATGAAGAAGATATAAAGTTGAATCTTATCATAAATGGTGATAAAGGTCAACAAGAATTACATAAACTTCAAAAGAATACAAGTGAATTAATAAAAGTAGAAAATGAGTTAAAAAAAGCTAAATCCGATACAAAAAAAGAATTGGATAAGCTAAATTCTACCTACGGTGTAAATGCTAAAGTAATTGACAATTTAGAAAAATCTAAAAATGATTTATTAAATAAATATAATATTGAAGTTGAAAAATTAAAAGAAGTAGAACGCCAACATGGTAAATCATCTGATGCATATAAAAAATTAAAAAAAGAAACAACATCGTTACTTAATGAGAGTATTCGAGTAGAAAATCAATGGGGAAAATTAATTGATAAAAATCAAGAATTAGCACCTAAAGTTGATAAACTAAAAACTGAATACAAAAGTTTTGGAGATAGATTAAATAACGTTTCTTCTACTATTGCATCTAATAAAGAAAGAATGAAACAGTTGCAAGATAGTATAGGCTTAACAAGTCTTACAATGCAACAATTAAGGCAAAGAGCTTCTCAATTAAGATATTCTTTAAATACATCTATTCCAGGGACTGAACAGTGGAAAAAACTTAATGCTGAACTCGCTGAAACAAACGCCAGAATAAAACAATTAAATACAACAGGACAACAACAAAGTTTAACATTTAGTTCTGCATCTGGTTGGCTACAACGTTATCAAACGCATATACTTTCTATTGTTGCAACAATTACAGGATTGACCTATTCCTTACAAAAATGGATAGATTTTTCTGCAAAATTATCAGACGCAGAAGCCGATGTAATGAAAACAACTGGTTTAACTGCTACTGAAATTCAAAAATTAAATAAACATATAAACGACTTAGATACAAGAACTTCTCGTGTAGAATTATTAAAATTAGCTGAGGAAGCTGGACGACTTGGTAAAGAAGGGATAAAAGACATTCAAGGTTTTATGGTTGTTGCCGACAAATTAAAAGTAGCCTTAGGTGATGATTTAAATGAAACTCAAATTCGAGATGTAGGTAAATTAGTCACAACCTATCGTGTAGCAACTGAAACGGGTAAGAACTTCGAAGGATCGATGGAAGCATTAGGTTCTGCAATCAATGAAGTTTCTGCATCTGGAGCCAATCAAGCTTCTTTCTTAGTAGATTATATGAATAGAATGGCTGGTGTAGCCAGTCAAGCAAAAATATCTGCCTCAGATAATATCGGTTATGCTGCAACATTTGATGAAATAGGACAATCTGCCGAAGTTGCTTCAACAGCAATGAACAAAGTGTTGTTGGATATGTTTCATGATCCGACAGAATATGCAAAGATTGCTAAAATGTCACTGCAAGATTTCAATAAATTATTGAATACTGATTCTAATGCAGCCATGATTAAATTCTTAGAGGGATTAAATGGTTCAGAAGCTGGATTGCAAGCCATGACAAAAAAGATGGACGAATTAGATGCTGGAGGTACGCGTGGAGTTGCTGCATTATCTGCTTTAGCTTCTAATTTGGATATACTAAAAGCACGTCAATTAACTTCTAATATAGCAATGCAAGAAGCGACATCTTTAACAGATGAGTTCACTATAAAAAATAACAATCTTGCAGCGTTATTAGACAAAATAAAAAATAAATTTCAAGGTTGGTTCTCATCAGATTCTTTAGTTTCATTCTTAACAGCATGTGTAGCTTGGTTCGCAAAATTAATCGGAGCGACAGAAGATAATACAGTATCAACTGTAAAATGGAGGACTATTCTATTAACATTATTAAAAGTTTTCATTGTTATTACTACGACAATTATTTCTTATGCAACTGCATTAAAATTAGTATCTATTTGGCAAGCAAGAAATACAGAAAAGACACTTTTATATAATACGGTCTTAAGAATAAACAATGGTTTAACAATATTATCAAGCATTGGAACTAAAGCTTTGACTGCAGCGAAAATGTTATTAAACTTACAAATATCTGCTTTGATTGTGAAAATTAGAGCTATGACTGCTGCTATGTGGGCATCTCCTTGGGGTCCAATAGCTGCTGCTGTAACATTATTATCATCTGTATACTTTTTGTTTACAAATAATACAGAAGAAGCTACTGAAAAACAAATTCAGTTAAATGATAGTTTAAAAGATTTAGATAAAACCGTTAATGATAGTATTATCAAAACAAAAGAAAATATTACACGACTTATAAATATTATAAAAGATGAAAATATTTCTTTAGAAACACGTAAAAAGGCATATCAAGATTTAATTAAAATTGCTCCTGAGTTTAATGGATATTTAGAACAAGAAAAATTTAATATAGATGGTTTAACGCGTATGTATGACATTTATATAAATAAGTTATATGAAGTTGCGCGTGCAAAAGCAATACAAGATAAATTAACTGAAGCTGTTAAAAGACAAATAGAGGCAGATTTTAATCTTTACAAAACTGAAAGTTCGGATTCTACTTTAAAAAAAGATAGTTACTTATATCCTGGCACTGATGACAAAAAAAATAAACTAAGAATTTCAAACACAAATGTAAAGTTTGCTGAAGCTGCTAAAAAAGATGCAGATAAAGAAGTTGAAAAAATTAATGGTTATATTAATTCAGATTTGATAAAAACTGAACAAGCTATTATCAATGCAGATAAAAAAATGACCGAATTAGTAGCAAAATATGGTAGAGAAAAAGCTGTTAAACTTCAAGAATACAGGGAATTATCTGCTATTAAAAATACTGCAGAATTAAAAAAGAAAAATTATACATCTGTTGACGATCCAATTTCTGAATTTTCTCCTACAAATTCAACAAAAAAAAATAAACCTTCTATAAAAAAAGGAGGTAAATCAGAAGTTGAAAAAGCCGCTGAAAAAGCAAAAGCTGAACGAGATAAATTTTATAATGAACTGAAAAAAGAAACAGAAAAAAATGAAGAAGAAATCTTAAAAATTCAACAAACTTATGAAGATATTAGTTTGGAAAATATTGAAGATAAATACGACAGAGAATTAGAAATTTTAAAAGTTGGATTCCAAAGAAAACAATCAGAGTTAGAAGCTCAACAAATAGGTGATGAAACATTTAAAATACTAAATGAGCAAAAGTTAAAAGCAACAAAAGAAGGTGATACAGATTTAATAGCACGTATCGACAACATGAAAGAAATATATCTTCAAAAAAATGAAGAAATAGACTTACTTCTTTTAGCAGAAACACATAAATATTCTCAAGAAAAACTAAATATCGAACGCAATCGCGAATTAAAAACATTAGACAACCTTACAAAATCTTCTAATGACAAATTAACGGAACAAAAGCGTTTACAAACAGCTGAGTTAGCGACTATATCATCTGTAGAAGATGCCAAAGAAATTCTGAAACGTTCGCTAAATGACAAAGAATTAAAGAATATTAAAACGTGGCAAGATGCCAAAACAGCTTTAGATAAACAATATGAAGCTGAAACATTAGCGGCACAACAAACTTTTTTAGAAGAACAATTAAGTCAATTACAAGCGATATCACAAGGTTCTTTAGACGCAGGAATAGATTTCAATTTACTTACTCCAGAACAACAAGAAGTTATTTCGCAACAAGTTGAAGATTTAAAAAATAAAATCAATGAATTAATCATTGCAAAAAATCAACTGAAAGGCGAACAAACAGATAAAGGAAATCCGAACGGTGAAAAAAGTGAAGGTTTGCAAAAAGCTTCTGGAGGAACTACAGATATTTTTGGAATGAATGCCAACGATTGGCAAACTTTATTTGATAACCTTGACGAAGGTAAATTAAAATTTGAAGATGTCGCAAATGTAATTGGCTTAATGGTCAATATGTATTCGCAATACGCTCAAATGGTTGCTGCATCTGAAAATAAATCATTACAAAAATTTGAAGAAAACAACAACAAACGAAAAGATTCCTTACAAAAACAATTAGATCAAGGTTTTATTTCACAAGCAACTTATAATGCAGAAGTTCAGAAATTAGACGATGCATACAATAAACGAAAAGCTGAAATAGAATACAAACAAGCAAAACGCGAAAAACAAATGGCGTTAGTTTCTGCGATTATGAATACAGCAGCAGCAGTAACAGAAGCTTTGCCAAACTGGGTTTTAGCTGGTATCGTTGGCGCTTTGGGAGCGATACAAGTTGGTATGATTTTAAAACAGCCCTTACCATCAAAAGGTTTTGAAGATGGTTACATCAACATTCAACGCGAACAAGATGGAAAGAATTTCAGAGCCAAAAAAGGAGGTGTCGCAAAGTCTGGTTTAGTTTCAAAACCTACTCATTTCTTAGCAGGTGAACAAGGTCAGTTTTTCCCTGAGATGATAATTTCGGGACCACAATGGAAAGGATTTTCACCAGCTTTAAAAACAGCAGTGTTAAATGAAGTAAATGGAATCAAATCACCAGGATATGAAGGTGGAAGTATGCCCGAAATTGCGTCAATGCAAAATCCTGAAATCATTGCGTTATTGTCTGCAAATTATGAA
This sequence comes from Empedobacter sp. UBA5036, assembly GCF_002415215.1. Lineage (NCBI taxonomy): Bacteria > Pseudomonadati > Bacteroidota > Flavobacteriia > Flavobacteriales > Weeksellaceae > Empedobacter > Empedobacter sp. UBA5036. Next base: position 48,160 of record NZ_DICC01000050.1, on the reverse strand, counting down.
TTGTTAAGTGATTTAAAAACAAACGGAATTCAAGCCCATTTAGTGAACGATATGCGTTTTCAACAAAAAATGAGCGATGGAAATAAAAAATACCAACAATTCATTTCAAAAACTAAAATGTAATGCCAATAATCATCGATGGAGGAACTGTAACATATTACATTAAAATATCACCTTCCAGCTTAAGTTTTTATCGTTCAGTTAATGAAGTACAAGTAAATTCAGTTAGTGTTCAAACCTCTCAATCAGCTTTAGAAAAAGAGTCATATAACTACAGAATATCTTTTGAATGCTCAACAAATCAATATGGTTATGATGTCTTTGAAATTGATGGAGAAAAAGAAATCAACCAGATGGCTGGAAGTGGTTGGAATGGAACTGTCAAAATAAAAACAACAGATTTAACCAATGTGCCAAATGGTTATTATACTGGTTATTTTTATGTAACAGTGGCACGCCAACGTTTAAACGAGCCATGGGAAATTGTACAAGGTCAACAAATTAATCTTTCGTTGTCAGTTGCTTTACCAACTTCATATAATTTTTCAATTAATAAAGAATCGGACGCAATACATTATGTTCGTCAGAATAATTCATCTACAAAAAGTACATTAGCTGTAGTAAGTGACACAGATTATGTGGTGAATGGACCAGCATATATTGAAGTAAATGGTGAAAAATTACCAAAAACTATTGCTGCAGGAAACAGACAATTAATATTTTCAGTGGCTGATTCCAATCAATTGGAATATGGATTAAATGTTGCCTCAATCTCATTTCAGAAAGTAAATTTAAATTTAGCAACATTTGTTTTAAATGTTCTACAAACTAATACAAACGAATTAGAAATTGATACCAGTCATTTATCGTTTTCTCATTTAGAAAGTGAACAAAAAAGTCCTTGGCAAAAATTTGTAGTTTACACTCCAAATCCCACAACCATTTCAAAGCCTAATTGGATTGAACTACAATTAGAAAGTGAGCAAAATAATGTCAAAACATACCAAATACGTTCTATATCCGATAGCTCTATTTCTGTTGGAAATTACAATGGACAAATAAAATTTACTGACTCATCTACCGAAGCTAATATAAATGTAGAGTTTGAACTGTACAGCTATTGGAATTCTAATTATAACAAAGATATTCATTTCTCATTAGATAACGAATCATTGACATTTTCAGCATATAAAAGAGATGAAAATAATTACATCAACATTCTTCTTAAAGCATCTATTTACAATAACAAAGGTAAAGTCATTTCGATTGAGGAATCATTGAACTTTTATTTTAATAACAATAAAACAACATTTGATTTAGGGCAATATATCCACGATTATTTTCTTTTATATGAAGATCAGATTTCTGATTTAGATGTTACAAATTGTTGTTTTCAGAAAAAAAGAATGTACGATTTTGCCCGTGTAGATTTAAAAATTACGGAGAAAAATTATACTACAAAAGAAGATGTTTTTTGGTATGATATTCCAACGCAAATTTTTATGAAAGGGCATCGTCCGAAAACATTAACCAATCAAAATATAGGCTTCTTAGGCAATCATATCAACAAAACATTGCGAGCTACTGAAAATGGTAAAACAGTATTAAATTACTTGTATCATAAAACAGATGCTATAAAAGTTTACATTAATTCTCAGTTACAAAATTTAAATATTCCAACAATTCAAAATGCAAAACTCTCTATATTCAGTTTATATGTTGATTTTCATACACTTGATTGTGAAGTTGGTGATATGGTCGAATTTCAATTAGGAAATCAAGTGGTACGCTACCAAATTTTTCCAGAACAAAATCAATCCAATTTTATTGCTTTCATTGATTATTGGGGTTTATTGAAAATTTTTGAAGTAACAGGTGAATATACATTGCCAATCGCTATGGACTACACAACATATTCTCCGGCAAAAGGAAGATTGAAAAATGTTGCAGCCACACGTTCCAATACTCTAACTGTTAACACAGGATTAATCACAAATGATGATATCGAAATTATTAATGAAATATTAGCATCACCAAAATGTTGGTTTATTCAAGGTGAAGAAATTACCGAAATAATTCCAAAAACCGAAAAATTAGAGTTGTACGATAGCGAAAACGAATTATTTGGCTATGATATAGAATTTCATATTAATCCCGAAAGTTATGATAAGAGTTACAGAAGTTGAGGGTGATTTTTTTATTGATTTAACCAATCGTAAAATTCAATTTACAGAAGAAAATAACTGGTTTACGTCTAATCTTGTTTCGGCTTACACATTACCAGAAAAATTACCTTATGATATTCATCAATTTTTTTTGAAATATAAATCAAACAATGCAGAAGAATATCAAGTTAGATATGATGTAATTGTAAATTTGAACAATGATATATTCCCAGCACGATTCGAAATATTGTCATTGGATAATAATTTCTTTTCGTTTTCTATTTTCTATGGTCAAGAAAATTTTCCTAACTGGGATAAAAAACTCAGCGATCTAAAATTTGATGCAATTACAGTTGATAATATTAGAAATCATGCGACAGAAATAAATGCTAAATTTTATCCAGAAGCAAAATATTATTTTCCATTGATTCATTCGGATCAATACAAATCATCTGATATTAATTTTGCTAACTTTTCAGGATCAACCAATTTAAGATTAGACGGTTCATGGGTTGAAAATGAAATTGACGATGTAAATAATATTGTATATAACCGAACGATTATTCGCCCTTACTTATATTGGCTTTTTGTTTTAGAAGAAATTATACAACAAGCTGGCTATCGATTAGAAGGTGATATTTACAATCTCGAAAAACTTCAAAAATTAATTTTAATTACAGGAAAGAAATTCGAATTAAAAGATCGACCTGAAACTATTGATTGGAATGTAGGGATTGAAAGTTACATTCGTGAAGGTTTTCGACATCGGTTGGGAAAAGGTTGGCAATACGGAAGATGGGATGCAGAACAAGAAATCAATTTTTTTGGGCAATTTAGGTTAAATGGTATAATTCATAACTGGGGGCGAAAACATCATCATACAAGTGCATTTATTTATTTAGACGATCAATTGATTTGGTCAAAATCTGGTCGTAATAGTTATAATGTAGATTTTGTTTTTAAGACAAAAAAAGAAGGTTCTAAACTAAGAATATTAGCGTATGATTATCAACGCGATTCGGAGAAAACAGAAATAAAAATTACACCTATTGAGATTTACGATGAAAATGGTGAAGTAATCAATTATTCAGTAGATTCAAATGTTATTGATTTAAAAAATGCGTTGCCAGATACAACGCAAGGTGCTTTTATTACAACGACAATCAATTGGTTCAATGTAGATTTTACTGTTAGAAATGACGGTGTAGTCACAATGAATTTAAAAGAGAAATATTTACGCTCAAAAAAAGATCCTGACGATTGGACATTTACCGAAGTTGATGAAATTGAACGAACAACCAATTTGGGGGATACTTTCTTAATTAAATTCAAAAATTCAGATGATGAAACATATCCATTACTCCAGACATTTGTTACACAAGATGGATATTACACCGAAAATTTCATTGTTAATGATAATACGACAACAATTGATATAGATGTAACTCCATTACCATTAATTATGCGTAATAATCAAATGTCAAGTTTTATTTACAAAGATGATGATAGTAATATTTATGCTGCAATTAGAAGTAATGATTCTACGAATAATCAAACATTAGAAATGATTGATTTTCTAACGCCAGCAATTACAGAAGAATTTTATAAAACCTGGTTAAGATTCAGAATTCAAACAGTGGAATACAATTGGGATTTTCAGACAAGAACACGATATCTTAATCCATTCGATATTAAGCGTGAAAAATATTGTTATGGAAATTATCATTTCATCAAAAAAATTCAACGTGATATCGAAAATGGTGTAGAAGAAATCAATGTTGAATCATTAATCCTGAGATAAAAAAGTGGGCTTATTGCCCACTTCCTACTGAATATAAATTTGATAATTTATGGATATGATCATCATTTTCCATGTTTGTCATATGCACATAAATTTGAGTTGTTGATATTTCTTTATGTCCAAGTAATAACATTAGTCTAACCACATTTCCATTTGTTCGCATGTAATTTGTAGCAAAAGTATGACGTCCAATATGGAATGAAATTCTTTTATTAAATTCTAAAATTGTTGCAGCTTCCTTTAAATATTTCAACCAACTTTGATAAGCAATCTTTCGATCCCAATTAATAGATCGTGCTAAATCTTCCGCTTCTAATGTTAATGGAATTCGCAATGGATTTTCAGTTTTTTCTTGAAAAATAACAATGTACTTTTTATAGATTTTATTTAAATTGAAATCATTCAATTCAGCCCATCTCAAACCTGTAAAGCAACTGAACAAGAACAAACCTAAGCTTTGTTGTGCTGGATAAGGAAGTTTATTCTTATAATATTCATTCAACAGAAATCTAACTTCTGAAATACTTAAATCACTTCGCGTACTTTTCAAACGTTTCGTTTTTACATCTTCCAAATCAATATTTATTTTAATACCTTTTTTAGTGGCTTTCTTCAAGTATTTTTTAATTCCACGAATATTCCTTGAAATAGTATTGGTATGATTTCCTAACGATTTACAATAACGCGTATAATCTTCAAAGAAAACATCATTTACATCTTTGAAATATACTTCTTTTTTCCAGCGTTTTAATTTTTGAAGTACATTGTAGTAATATGTATGCGTAGATTTTTTCAGCATATCTTTTTCTCGCTGAATTTGCACATCCATAAAAACAAGGAAATCAAAGTTTGCATTGAAGTAAACATATTCCTCTACAAACTTTTCAGCAGTCAAAGTTTCATTATGTCCTGCATACTTATTTTTAATCTGCAATACTTTTTCCTCAATTTGATCTAAAGCTTTATTTATTCCAGCATCTTCGGATGTACGAGAATTAAGACGCTGTTTTTTCTTATTCCATTTAGTTGGATTAATAAGAATGTTAGCAATAGCAATTGTTTCTGATTTTCCAGAATGAGTGACGAATAAGTTTAATTTAACTTTTCCATCAGTCTTTCTTACATGATTGTGAAGTTTAAAACGATAATTCATTGGACGGATTTTTTTTCGTGCCAAATCCGTTCCAATAGAATCAAATCGTTCTTGTATTTTTATATTTCGTTCCATTTTATTTATATATTATTTGACTGGCAATCAACAACATATAAAATTTTTGAAACTCATTTGTAGACCCACAGGGATTC
>NZ_DICC01000050.1:0-42601 GCF_002415215.1 Empedobacter sp. UBA5036 | reverse complement strand
CTACCGTTACACCATGGGTCTATGTCTTAATTGCTGTGCAAATATAGAAAGGTTTTTTAATTCACCAAAACTAATTTTACAAGTTTTTAGCTAAAACAGACGTTTTATGTGATAAGCTATTGAAAATGAATTTTAAAAAATGATTAAATTTTTTACATTTTTTTTATCAAAGCTTCATACGGATGATTTCGTTCTTGAATTTACGTTTCAAATCTTGCCCACAATCAAAAATCATTTGTTCATTTGATGGAAATGGAGCTGGTCTTCTACCAATCATATTTATATAATCTCGATCCAAAGAACGTCGATCACCTTAGTAAGTTCCGTAAGAATCTCTAAAAATAAACTGACTTGCTAAGTTTTTAGAATCGATGGCTTGCTCTTTTTGATTATCGATCAAATAATATTTTGCCGTAATTGCAGCTTCCTTGATGCGTTGTACTTCTTCAAAACGACTTTTTACTGTAATATAACGATCTACCATCACGGGTTTTCCGTCTTTATCTTTTACCACTACTCCATTTTGCACCAATTCTTCTTTACCATCAACAATTTTTTTCTCAAAATTATGCACCTCAATTTTTTCTCGTTCAGGTGAAACATTTATCGTCTCAAAACTTAATTGAATTACATAATCATAAGAACTATTTAATTTTCCCGTGTAAAATTCAGTCCAATTAGAATCCAATCCATACGAATTAAAATCTAACAAATCTTTCTCTAATAGTTTAGGAATAACAACTTCTGTGTTGTTCACCAATTGCACCAAAACTTTATACATTCCGTTTGTACGAGCCGTATTCATCAAACTACGAGTATCTTTATAATTTGAATAAACACTTTCTAAAACTTGAAACTTTTGATAAGCCGTTTGTGCATTCAGTTTTCCTCCTTGATTTAGAAAAGATTTTCCTTCATCGTACAAAAATTGCGCATACTTTTCTTGAATTGTTTTATAAGCTGTTGAATAATCTTTTGTTTTGAAATTATACGTTTTCCCGCTAATCGATCTTCCATCAATTCCAGCAATCGTTTTTTGTCTTTCTTGCAAACGATTAATAATTTGATACGCTTCCTGATATTTAGAAGGATTTGTCAACGTTTCGATTTGTTTCAATCTATTTTCATCTTCTTGCTGTCCTTTGTTATAAGCTTCAAAAATTAATGGAACATATTTGATTCCATTTTTCTCCGATGGATTTTTGAAATAAGCTTGCGTAGATTGTTCAAAAGCTTGCTGAAAATTACCAGAAACCAATGCTGAATTCGCCGATTTGTACGAATTACAATTTGTAAAGAATAGTAAAGAGAGCGTTAAGGCAAGTAATTTTATTTTCATATTATCAAGGTAAGTTTTTTGTTTTTTAAAAGTAAAAAGAAAGCCAATATAAATTGGCTTTTGGTTGATATTTTTTATTCTTCAAAAATAATTGAGTTGTCTCCCAAAGATTTTAATCTTACTAAAGATTCAACTCTGATATTTTCATTCAATAAGCGATCGCGTCCTTCTTGAAATGATTTCTCAATTATAAAGCCCATTCCCAAAAGGTTTGCGCCAGATTGTTTAATCAAATTTTCAACACCCAACGCTGCATTTCCATTCGCTAAAAAATCATCAATAAAAATAACATGATCATTTTCATTCAAAAATTGACTACTTACGCAAACATCGTACGTTCGGTCTTTCGTGAATGAATACACTTGCGACGCATAAAAATCTGTCATTGTTTTAGGCTTTGCTTTCTTCACAAAAACAACAGGCAAATTCAATTCTAATCCAACCATAATCGCTGGTGCAATGCCACTCGCTTCGATTGTAATGATTTTATTAATGTTTAAATCCGAAAATCGCTGGACAAATTCCAACGCAATTGCTTTCATCAGAACAGGATCCATTTGGTGGTTGATAAAACTATCAACTTTTAGAATTCCACCATCGAAACTTTTTCCATCCTTCAGAATTCTTTCTTTTAAAAGTTCCATTTAATATTTAGTTTTTTAAAGTTTACATAGAAAAAAAGCCAGCACATTGGCTGGCTTTGATATATTTTTTAGCTTATTCCCACTCGATTGTTGCTGGTGGTTTTGAGCTGATATCGTAGGCTACACGGTTAATTCCTTTTACCTCATTGATAATTCTATTCGAAACTAATTCTAAGAATTCGTAAGGTAATTTTGACCAAGTTGCTGTCATAAAATCAATCGTATTTGCAGAACGAACAACCGCCGTATATTCGTACGTACGCTCGTCTCCCATTACACCAACAGATTTTACAGGTAATAAAACCACGAAAGCCTGAGAAACTTCGTCGTATAAATTATGTGCATAAAGCTCGTCAATAAAAATTTGATCTGCTTCTTGTAAAATTCTAACTTTTTCTTCGTCTACTTCACCTAAAACACGGATTCCTAAACCTGGTCCTGGGAAAGGATGGCGGTAAACTAATTCACGAGGAATACCTAATTCTACTCCAACTTTACGTACTTCATCTTTGAATAATTCGCGTAATGGTTCTAATAATTGAAGTTTCATATCTTCTGGTAATCCACCAACATTGTGATGCGATTTGATTGTTGCAGAAGGTCCTTTTACAGATTGCGATTCGATTACATCAGGATAAATAGTTCCTTGTGCTAAGAATGCTGCATCTTCAAATTTATTTGATTCTTCATCAAAAACAGCCACGAAATCTTTACCAATTGATTTACGTTTTGCTTCTGGTTCATCGATACCTTTCAAGTTTGTTAAGAAACGTTCTGAAGCATCTACCATTTTGATGTTCATGTTGAAGTGCTTTCCGTAATTTTCCATTACTTTTTTCCCTTCATCTTTTCTCAATAAACCAGTATCAACAAAAATACACGTTAATTGATCGCCAATTGCACGATGAATTAAAACCGCTGCAACAGAAGAATCAACACCTCCTGAAAGTCCTAAAATTACTTTTTTATCACCAACTACTTCTTTTATACGAGCAATTTCTGTTTCGATAAAATCTTTTAAAACCCAATTCTTTTCAGCCTGACAAATATTGAAAACAAAGTTTTCTAACATTGTTGAACCATATTCTGAATGCGTTACTTCTGGGTGAAATTGTACTGCAAAAATCTTTTTATCTTCATTTGCGATTGCCGCAATATCTATGTTTGATTTTCCTGAAATTGTAAATCCAGTTGGCGCTGTCATTACTTCGTCGAAATGGCTCATCCAAACTGTAGATTGTTCTGGAACACCTGCAAATAAACTGTTTTGAGCTAAAACTGTTAATTCAGATTTTCCATATTCACCTTTTTCACCTTTCTTAACTTCTCCGCCTAATAAGTGCGAAATCAATTGCATTCCGTAGCAAATTCCTAAAACAGGAACGCCCATTTCGAATAATTCTTTATCTACCAAAGCGGCTTCATCTCCAAAAACTGAAGAAGGTCCTCCTGATAAAATAATTCCTTTTGGATTGTGTTTTTTGATTTCTTCGATCGAAGTGTTGTAGGGAATAATTTCTGTGTAAACTCCAAATTCTCGAATTCGGCGCGCGATTAATTGATTGTATTGCGAGCCAAAATCTAAAATAATAATTCCTTGCGTCATTGTGTTTGTCTTTGTGCAAAATTAAGTGAAATTCGGCGCAATCGCAATTTTATTCCAGTCAAAATTTACTGCTTTTCGACAGATTCTTTTATAAATTCAACTTCTTAATCTTTAGGTAACGTCAAAATCCTTTAAACAAAATAATTTTACTTCGAAAAAACAATTCATCATGAAAAAATTTATATTTACTGCCTTAACAACTTTTATGCTTACAAACATGGCAAATGCTCAAAAAATTATTGCTCATCGTGGTTATTGGGACACCGAAAACAACGCAAAAAATTCAATTAAATCATTAAAATCTGCACAAGAAATTAGTGCTTATGGTTCTGAATTTGACGTATTAATTAGTGCTGATAATGTTTTGATGGTAAATCATGATGATCATTACCAAGGTCATACAATAGAAACTACAAATTCTTCTCTTTTAAAAACGTTGAAATTAGCTAACAACGAAAATATGCCAACTTTAGAAGAATATTTTGAACAAGGAAAAAAGAATAAGAAAGTTAAATTAATTTTCGAATTAAAACCTCACTCATCAAAAGAAAATGAAGATCGTGCAGTAAAAAAAGCAATTGAAATCATCAAAAAACATAAAGTAGAAAAACAAGTTGAAATCATTTCATTTAGTAAAAACATTTGTGATGAATTCAAGAAATTAGCTCCAAAATTTCACGTTTCTTATTTAGCTGGAGATTTGTCTCCTCAAGAAGTAAAAGCGAGAAATTGGAATGGAATTGATTATCATTATAGCGTTTTTCAGAAAAATCCTACTTGGGTGAAAGAAGCAAAAGATTTGGGCTTATTGGTTAATGTTTGGACAGTTAACGACCCAAAAGTGATGCAAGAAATGATTGATATGAAAGCTGATTATATTACAACTGATAAACCTTTGATTTTAAAAGAAATTTTGACTAAATAAATTAGTATATTTAGCGGAATAAGAAATCATTTTATGTCTCAACTTAACTCATTCGAAATCTATTCATTTACAACATTAAACCAAATTCATAAAGACTATATTTTTAAAATTTGGAACAACGAATATCCTATTAATTTGGCTTTTGAGAGTTTACAGGACACCGAAAATTATTTGAATAGTTTGATTGAAGCGAAACATTTTTTTGCTGTAGATGAAAACAATCAAATGCGAGCTTGGGCGGTTATTTTTGAAAGAGATTATGAAAAATGGTTTGCAATAATTGTGGATAGCGAGTTGCATCAAATTGGTTTGGGACGTAAAATTCTTAATCGATTAAAAACATTTTCGACAGAACTAAATGGTTGGGTAATCGACCATGAAAAAGATACAAAAGCGAATGGAGAGCCTTATTGTTCTCCGTTGGCTTTTTACATGAAAAATGATTTCAATTTACTTCCTGAAATTCGTTTGGAATTAGAGAAAATTTCTGCGGTTAAAATTAATTGGAGAGAGTAATAAAACAAAAAAGAGAAGCTTATTAACTTCTCTTTTCTATTTTATTCTCCTAAAACCTTTTCCAAATCAGTGCTTCCTTGTATATTTCGCATTTGTCGCTCTATATGACTAGCGCGTCTACTGATAAAAGACGAAGGCGGATTCACATTATATTTTCGTGGCAATGGCAAAGCTGCTGCAATTCGAGCCGCTTCATTTTTGGTTAAATCTTTAGCTGGTTTATTAAAATAATATTCTGAAGCTGCTTCAACTCCAAAAACACCAATTCCCATTTCTGAAGTGTTCAAATACATTTCTAAAATACGTTGTTTGCCCCAAATTTTTTCGATCATAAACGTAAAATAAACTTCCAATCCTTTTCTCAACCAAGAACGACCTTGCCACAAAAACACATTTTTCGCTACTTGTTGAGAAATCGTAGAACCTCCACGAAGTTTTTTCCCTTCTTTATTTTTTTCGATCGCTTCTTGTATTCCATCCATATCAAATCCATTGTGTACAGGAAACTTTTGATCTTCGGAACCAATTACAGCCAATTTTATATTTCGTCCCATTTCTTCATAGGAAATATAATCGCGCTTAAATTTTCCTTGTTCAAAACCTTGCTGAACTTGCGTAATCGTGAACGGCGGATTAATCCACTTTAACACAACAATGTATACAAGATGAGCTACAAAAAGATAAAGTACAACCTTACGAATAAATTTAAACATTTTATTTCTTTAAATTATGAAAGCAAAGTTATACGATTTATTGAATTTTGAAAATAAAAAAAGCTCCAAAAATGGAGCTTATATTTCTATTCTTTATTTTTTCTCAACTTTCGCTGAACCAGATGCTGGAGCTAATTTTTCTTTTGCAACATCTTTCACGTTTTTCAACTCAACGTTTACAGGCTCAATCAATGATTTTGTAGGACTTTCGTTACCTCTGTGGCACATTACACATGTTACAACATTGATCATTTCTGGATTTTTTGAGTTTTCCCAGTTGAAATTTTTTGCGTTTATATCACGTGTCATCACAATCATATGACGTGCAAATTCCTTTTCTTTTTTTGCATCACTTGCAAAATCCATCTTTTTCGTATCTGGATTTTCGGCGTGGCAAAAATTACATTTCACACCTAAAGCAGCATTATATCCGCGCATCAAACCTTTCAAACTATCTTCTGAAATGTTTTGTGGTAACACTTTTAGGTTTTTCCATTCTGAACTTGAAATTGCTTTTCCTGTGTCAATTTGGCGAGAAGTTGTAAACGAAAAGATACTAAACATCAACGCTAAAACTCCCAAAGAAGCCATTATTCTATTTGTTTTCATTTGTAATAATTTTGTTTATACAAGGTAAAACAAATCTTAAACCGAATAAACCCTTCAGAAAAATTTGGAATAATTTTAAATAAAATCTTTAATAAATTAAAAATAAATCAATTAAAATCTCCAAACTAATAAACGCGAAATTTTATTCCCTTGTTGCATATTTACAATTCGGTAATCTCTTACTTTTTCGCGTTTTAAAATTCCTTCTAAAATTCGAACATTTTCTTTCTTAGAAACCAATGTTGTAAACCATTTTACTTGATGTTTATAGTCTGCACTTTCTTTTATCATTTTTGTGATAAACAGGCGCTCTCCTCCTCTACACCAAAGCTCAGAATTATTTCCACCAAAGTTTTGAATTGGTTTTTGATCAGATTTTTGACCCAAGTTTTTCAGTTTACGCATTGTTTGCTCCATCACTTCTTGATTTGATCTAAAAAATGGAGGATTACAAATTGTAATATCAAATTTTTCGCCTTGTTTGATGATATTTTTGAAAATATTGTTTGGATTAAATTGCATTCTAATCTCAACTTTGTTACGTAATCGAGCATTTTTCTTGACAATTTCTTCCGCATTTTTGAAAGAAGCATAATCCAACTCTGCACCAACAAAATTCCAATCGTATTCGTAATTTCCAATAATCGGATAAATACAATTCGCACCAACACCAACGTCCAAGACTTTTACATCTTTTCCTCGCGGAATTACTCCATCGAAACTTTCGCCCAAAATATCGGCAACGTAATGAATATAATCGGCGCGACCAGGAATTGGCGGACACAAATTATCTTTTGGCAATTCCCAATAATCGATGTCATAATATGTTTTCAACAACGCTTTGTTCAACGCTTTTACAGCTTCTCTATCCGAGAAATTAATCGTTGGTTCGTTCTCTTTATTGGGTTTGATATATTTGGAAAGTGGCGAATAAATCGCACACAATTTTTCGAAATTATAAGGCGCTAAATGACGATTGCGCGAATGTAATTTTTTTAATTTACTCTTCTTTTCGGGAGTATCCATACAAAAATATTTATGCAAAAATAAGACAACCTTTGCAGTTTTCTGCAAAGGTTGTTTTTGAATTCGTTTATTTTAATTGTTTTTGTAGCGTTTCGATTTGTTTCAAAAGATGATGAATCACTTCTAAACCTTCTATATTAACGCCCAAATTATAATGAAATTCAATAAATCGTTCGATTAATTTCAAATCATTTTCTTCGATAAAATATTCTTGGTTACGCTCGTGCAAAACAACCAAATCATTTTTGTACAAATCAATCACAAATTGAGGTTCAATCTGATGATATTTACTAAACTGAATAACAGATATCGTTATATTTTTCATGGTTTTAAGCTTTTTTAAGTGAACGTAATTTCTCGAATAATTCTTTTTCTTCTGCTGATAAATTAGTTGGAGTTTTTACTGAAAATGTCACATACAAATCTCCAAATTGATCATCTTTCTTATAAATTGGTAAACCTTTTCCTTTCAATTTAACCTTTTTATTATTCTCTGTTCCTTCTTTTATTGGAACTTTCACTTTTCCAGAAAGTGTATCAATCATCGCTTCTCCACCCAAAATTGCATCGTATAAGTCGATTTCAACAATTGTAGATAAATCTGCTCCATTAACTTCAAAAGACGTATTATTTTCGATATGAAACGTGATATACAAATCTCCATTTGGACCATTGTTATAACCTTTTCCTCCGTGACCTTTTATCTTAATCGTTTGCCCATCTTCTACTCCAGCTGGAATTGTAATTCGTATATTTTTACCATTCACAGCAAAAGTTTGTTTATGCGAAGTCAATGTATCTGTCAAATTTAGTGTCAAACTGGCATTAACATCTTGCCCTTTATAACCTGTTGATCTACTCCTTCCTTCGCGTCCAAACATCGAACTGAAAAAATCTGAATAGCCATCAAAATCACCAAAACCTTCAGCTCCATCAAAATCGCTATTACTATATTGATATTGTTGCTGTTGTTGTTGCTGACGAGCTTTTTCATATTCTTCACCATGTTGCCAATTTTCTCCATATTTATCGTATTTTTTACGTTTTTCTGGATCGCTCAACACTTCGTTTGCTTCATTTAATTCTTTAAATTTCTGTGCAGCTTCATCGTTATTTGGATTAAGATCGGGATGATACTTACGTGCCAATTTCCGATAAGCTTTTTTTATCTCATCTTGTGATGCGGTCTTTTGCAGACCTAATGTTGTATAATAATCTATAAAAGCCATAGTAATAATAAGTTTGTGTGGTAATTTAATCAAAATCAGTTCCAATTTTTTCAAAACTGACAATACGACTTATTCTTTTTTATCTATTTTAAACCTTTTAATATTTTATCCGAAAAAGATAAATTTATTATGATTAATTCATAAATTTTCAAAAATAATTTGGATATATTCAAAAAAATCAATTATTTTTCATTTATAAAAGAAAGTTATGAATAGAAAAAATTTTTCGAAAAATATATTAATTGGATCGGCGGTTGGTGACGCATTAGGAGTTCCAGTTGAGTTTAAAAGTAGGCAATATTTACAACAAAATCCTGTCACAGATATGATGGGTTATGGAACATACAATATGCCTCCTGGCACTTTTTCTGACGATAGTTCGATGATGTTTTGCTTGGCTGAATCGTTGTGTAATGGTTATAATGTGAATGATATTGCAGAAAAATTTCAGATGTGGATGCACGAAGGTTATTGGACGGCTGACGGAGAAGTCTTTGATGTTGGAATTTCTACACGAAAAGCAATAAATCGTTTACGAGTTGTAAAAAATCCAATTGAGACTGGTTCTACATCCGAATCTGATAATGGAAATGGATCGTTAATGCGTATTCTTCCTTTAGCAATTTTCACGAAAGATTTATCGATTGATGAACGCTGTGAAATCGTCAAAGAAGTTTCTTCTATCACGCATGCGCACAATCGTTCTGTTTTGGCGTGTATTTATTATATTGAATTTGCGTTGAACGTTTTAGATGCCGAAAATCTAGAAGAAGCTTATCTGAACACAAATTTTTGGTTAAAATTATTCTTAGAAGAAAATGAAATTTATAAAAATGAATTTACATATTTCGAACGAATTTTAAGTGGAAAACTAATTGATTTAAAAGAAGATGAAATTAAATCAACTGGTTATGTCATGGATAGTTTAGAAGCTTCTATTTGGTGTTTGCTACATACAAGTTCGTATAAAGATTGTGTTTTGAAAGCGGTGAATTTAGGACATGATACCGATACAATTGCTTGTATTGCTGGTGGAATTGCAGGGATTTATTATGATGCAGAAACAATTCCGACCAATTGGATTGAGCAATTAGCGCGAGTGAATGATATTTTACATTTAGCAGAACAATTGGAAGAAAAATATGAATTTTAGAAAGCTTGAACTATTCTAAATTCACCAAAAACATTTTCGTAAATTTGCAAAATGGAAAGTCAAAAAAATAATCCATTACACGGAAAACGTTTAGACGATATTATCGAAGAATTAGTAATTTATTACGGCGGTTGGGAAGGTTTGGGAAATCAAATTAACATCAGATGTTTTAATGATAATCCAAGTTTGAAATCATCGTTGAAATTTCTTCGAAAAACAGATTGGGCACGTGCAAAAGTAGAAGAATTGTACATTAAGAAAATTGCAAAATAATGAGTGCAACTATTCTTGAAGAAAAGATTTTTATTGATTCTGAGCTTTTAACCAATATCGAAGAAGAAAGTCAGGTTATTATACATTGTTGTATGGCGGCAGATGAATATGCAAATGCTGCACGTATTTGGCCTTCTACTTTTATTATTGATAATCAATCAGGAAAACGTTGTCAATTGGTTTTTGCGGACGGAATTACAATGTATCCAAATTGGACGTATATCGAAGAAGGTTCGTCTCTTCATTTCACTTTAATTTTTAATGGTTTGCCAAAAAGTTGTCAATCATTTGATTTAGTCGAAATTATTCCGCAAGCTGGAGGATTTGAATATCGAAAAATAAATCGAAATAAAAGCGATGTTTATCACGTCGAATTTTCAGAATAAATTAAAAAAAATGCGTTTCATTTGAAACGCATTTTTTAATAATATAAACTGTATTTTTTATTGAATTACTCCAATATCATTTCGATAATATTCGTAATCAAAATGTACTTTTTTGATGTTTTCGTAAGCAGTTTCACGTGCTTCTTCTAATGTATTTCCTAATCCAACTATGTTGATTACGCGTCCACCAGAAGTAACAATTTGTTCACCTGATAATTTTGCACCAGCAATAAAATTAGGACAAGTTACATTTTCTAAACCACGAATCTCAAAACCTTTGTCGTAATTTCCTGGATATCCTCCCGAAACCATCACCACACAACACGCATGTTGATTTTTGAAAGTCAAGTCAAAATCTTCTCCTTTAATTGCTTTATTTACAACCTCAGCCAAATCATTTTCTAACAAAGGTAAAGTTGTTTGCGTTTCTGGATCGCCCATTCTTAGGTTATATTCCAACAAATAAACACCTTTTGTTGTAATCATCAATCCAAAGAAAATAACACCAGCAAACTCTGATCTTTCCTTAATTAAACCACATTTTGTTGGCTCCATAATTTCTTCTTCGAACATTTTGAAATGCTCTTCCGTAAACAATGGATTTGGAGCGATAACGCCCATTCCACCAGTATTAAGACCAGTTTCTCCTTCACCAATTTTCTTGTGATCTTTTGCCGAAACAAATGGAACGATTTTTTTCCCGTTAAAGAAAGACAAAATAGAGGCTTCAAAACCTTCTAAATATTCTTCAATAACCACTTCGTTTCCTGCATCACCAAAGGTTTTATCTTCCATGATATCCAAAACAGCTTGTTTTGCTTCTTCAAAATCTTGGCAGATAATAACTCCTTTTCCAGCCGCTAAACCAGAGGCTTTCACTACAATTGGATAATCTTGTGTTTTCAAATAATCAATCGCCAACATTGGTCCTTGAAAATTTTTATATTTTGCTGTTTTCACACCATATTTATCCATAAAATCCTTCGCAAAAGCTTTAGAAGCTTCTAATTGCGCAGCTGCTTTATGAGGTCCAAAAACATTTAAATTCTCTTTCTGAAAAATATCAACGATACCTTCTGCTAATTCAGCTTCTGGTCCAACAAAAGTTAAATCGATTTGATTTTCTTTCGCGAAATTTTTCATTTCTTCAATCGAAGAAACTGAAACGTTTGTTCCGATTTGAGCTGTTCCTGCATTTCCTGGAATAAAAAACAATTCTAAATCTTGTCCTTTTTGCTTGAAATCTTCAGCAAACTTCCATCCTATTGCATGTTCACGACCACCTGAACCGATTACTAAGATGCGAGTTGCGGTTTGCGATTCGCGGTTTGCGCTATTATTTTGTTCCATTGTTTTAATTTTTTAATGAAAAATGAATAATGATAAACGAAAAATCTATTTAGAATTTAAACTTGCTTTAGCCGTTTTAATAGAGCTGACTAATATTGCGATTAATTCTAAATTAAGTTTTTTCAGATTTGTATATATATTATTTTCAATCAAATTTGAATCATTTAATAAATCTAACCAATATAACGATTCGTTTGCCTCTTTTAGCGAAATACTCATTTTATTGATAAAATCTTTCTTTGATTGAGCAAATTCAGCTTCTCGAATAAGAGCACCAATTGCTGTTCCAGATCTCATTAATTGTCTTCCTAAAATATATTCACTTTTATTTTGAATAATATTTCTTGAAAGTTTAATAATTTCTAAAGCAAAATTATAACTCTTATCTTTCAAAACATTTTTCATTATTCACTTTTAGTTTTTAATAATAATTGAAAATCCTATTCTCGATACATTTTCTACGAAAACACTCGAATTGACGAATTTTCAAATTAGCACATTAACTAATTATCAATTAGTGCATAAAATGTCTCATTCCTGTGAAAACCATCGGAATTTCGCGTTCATTACAAGCATCGATAGACTCTTGATCTTTGATTGATCCTCCTGGTTGAATAATTGCTTTAATTCCATTTTCTGCTGCAAAATCAGCTACATCACGGAAAGGGAAAAATGCATCTGAAGCTAAAACTAAATCATCTTCCACTTTTTCTTTTGCACGTGCAATCGCTTGTTGAGCCGCCCAAATACGATTCGTTTGACCTCCACCGATTCCGTAAGCTTGACCATTTGTCGCTACAACAATCGCGTTAGATTTTACCCATTTTACAATTTTTTGAGCAAAAACTAAATCAGTCATTTGACGATCTGTTGGTTGAGCTTCTGTTACAACTTTAAGATCTGTTGAAAACTGATTATCTGTAGACTGAACAATTAATCCTCCATCAACTTTTACGTAAGTTACTTTATCCGACACAGGATTCTTCACTTTGATGATACGTAAATTTTTCTTTTGTTTAAAAATTTCTAACGCTTCTTCTGTAAATGAAGGTGCAATTACAATTTCTAAGAAAATTTTATTTAATTCAACCGCAGTTTTTCCATCAACTTCTCTATTGAAAGCGATGATTCCACCGAAAATTGACATTGGATCACATTCATACGCTTTTTCATAAGCTTCTAAAACATTCTCTCCAATTGCCACTCCACAAGGCGTTGAATGTTTCACTGCACAACAAGTTGTTTCCTCAAATTCTGAAACCACTTTATAAGCCAAATCCATATCACGAATATTGTTGAAAGAAAGTTCTTTTCCTTGTAAATATTCGAAATCTTTCATTGCGCCATTTTTCGTTTTATCAACATAATAAGCTGCTTTTTGATGTGGATTTTCTCCATAACGTAAATCCATCACTTTCTCGTAAGAAGACTCTAAAAATTGAGGAAAATCTTCTCCTAAAATGTAAGTAGAAATCGCCGCATCATAAGCAGAAGTTAAGTTGAATACTTTACCAGCACATAATTTACGCGTTTCGATAGAAGTTGAACCATTCTCACGAATTTCATTCATCACTACTTCATAATCATTCACATCCGTTACAACTGTTACATCATAAAAATTCTTTGCAGAAGAACGTAACATTGATGGACCACCGATATCAATAAATTCAATCATTTCCGCTTCAGAAAGACCTGTATTCATCTTTTCGAAGAAAGGATAAAGATTTACAATAACGATATCAATTGGGTTAATTCCATGTTCCGCAATTGTTGCCATATGATTTTCGTCCGAACGACGCGCCATAATACCACCATGAATTGCAGGATGTAAAGATTTTACGCGACCATCTAAAATCTCAGGAAAACCAGTTACATCTTTTACTTCTGTAACTTCGATTCCGTTGTCTTGTAAATGTTTGAATGTTCCTCCAGTTGATAAGATTTTGTAATCTTGTTCAACCAAGAATTTTGCAAATTCTAACAAGTTCGACTTGTCCGAAACACTTATTAGCGCTTGTTTTTGCATTGTGTTTAGTTTTTAAAGTTTATTGTTTGTTTACTATTTTATTGGAAATGAAAAACCTCAATGTACACAACATTGAGGCATTCTATATTTTATGCTTCGCTGATTTGCTTGATTGCCTTAATGTAGATTTCACTTTCTACCTCAGCAACTTTACGCTGTAAATCTGCTACTTCATCACCTTCTTCAATTTCAAAAATTCCTTGACAAATAATTTGTCCTTCGTCTACACCAGCCGTTACAAAATGTACAGTTGCTCCTGATGTTTTTTCACCAGCTTCTAAAACTGCTTTGTGAACTTTCGCGCCATACATTCCTTTTCCACCAAATTTTGGTAATAATGCAGGATGAATATTAATCATTTTCGAGCCCCATTTCGAGGTAAATTCTGGAGATAATATGGTTAAAAAACCTGCCAAAACAATAAGGTCGATTTCTTCTCCTTCTAAATTATGTTCAGCATCTTCCGAAAAAGTTTTTCGGTCTAAGACATACGTTCGGATATCTTTATCCAACGATCGTTCTATTGCATAACAATCTCGGTCTGCCATTACCATCGAAATCTCGACATTTGGTAACGTTCCGTCTTCAACTGCATCAATAATATTTTGAAGATTTGTTCCGCCACCGGAAACAAATACAGCTATTTTCATGTTTGTTTGTAAGTAATCTTGTTTGTTTTACAAAGATAAGATTTTAGTTGATGCAAGTCGAAAAATATAACGTGGATTTAATCTATTTATTAAAGATTTATTCACAATTAAAAACAAGAAAGGCTATCTCAAATTGAAATAGCCTTTTGAAAATATTTTTTAGTGCCCTTGAGTTCCGTCAACTCCATGTGCGTGTCCGTGAGATAATTCTTCCTCAGTTGCTGGACGAACATTAAGAATTTCAACTTCAAATTCTAATGTTTTTCCTGCCATTGGAGGATTCAAATCTGCAATTACAGCCTCTTCTGTCACTTCTACAACTGAAGCACGGAATTGATTTCCTGCATCATCAGTCAAAGGTAAAATTGCTCCAACTGGTGGCAATCCAGATTCTTTGAACATATCTAAAGGTAATTGAGCAACAGCTTCTTCTACTCTTTCACCGTATCCTTCTGCTGGAGTAATTACGAATGATTTTTTATCACCAATTGTTAATTCTTTTAATTCTTCTTCAAATTTTGGAATCATCATTCCAGCTCCAAATAAAAAAGTTAATGGCTCTTCTGTATTTGATTGTTCTACAAATACTTTTTCACCATTCGCTTCGATGGTATGTAATGAGTAGTTTACTGAAACTACATTATTGTTTTCTATTGACATAAATTGTAAATTATGGATGCTTTTAAAAAGCGTTCATTTTTAATACTTATCTTTTAACAACAACTATTCCTTTCGAATAATTTGACCAATTTTGTCAGTTATTTAGATTTTTGAACTGACAATTTTTATTTAATCTATAAAAAGTAATGCTTTTTTGATGTCTTCATAACCAATTTCACCATTGAAATAATCATAAATTGGTTTTAAAACTTTATTCTCTTCAAATTCGATTTCACTATACGCTAATCGAACTTTATCAATAATTTTATCAGAAGGTTTAAATTTTGAATAATCCAAATCAGGCTCACTTTCTTTGATTTTACCAATATGATCGACAATTGCTGAAGTAGTTAAACCTCTTTTCTCTGCGATTTGATCTAAAGACAAACCTTCTTTCACATATTCTAATGTAATTTCGTAAGTCGATTTCTTTTGTCCTTTTTCTTTGGTTTTATTCTTTTCGATATTTTTTGCAATTTGTTTTTTATCCAAAGTTCCACCAGAATATCGGATAAAAGCAGCCCAAGAGTTTTGCAATTCTTTTTCATCTAGAAACTCATCCATTTCATTCGATAAAACCTGAAAACGTCTATCAGCCTTCATTGCAAGTGAATCAATTTCTAAAGCTGTTTGATTCAATCCGTGTAACATCAACGAATTTAAATCTCGTAAACGTGAAAGTGCAACGTACCCTTGTCCTTTTTCGAACGCTTTTGATAAATCAATAAACGCAGAATCTAACGTCATTCCTTGTGATTTATGAATTGTAATCGCCCAAGCCAAACGCAGCGGAACTTGTGTGAATGAAGCCAATGCTTTTCCGCTTTCGTCCTCTATTGCCCACGTTTCTGGTTTTGCAATGTAAAATTCTCCATCTAATGTTTTGATAATTGGCTCATCTTTTTCAGTATACCCTGAAACATTTCCAAGCGTTCCGTTTACAAAACCAACTTCGAAATTGTTACGAACAAACATCACTTTCGCTCCTATCTTCAATTCTAAAACTTCTTCTGCTAAAACAGATTTTTTAAGAACCTCAACCAAAGCTGGATTTCCCGCAACTTTTGCTTCAAATGTTTTGGAAGAAGAATCAATATTAATCAATTGACCTTTATTAATTCGGTCCACATCCATATTATGTGTATACAAACGAGTTTGTGAATCTATTTCATCTGGAAAATATTCGATTCGAGTTTCTAATAAATCAACTGTTTTTTGCGAAATATTCCCCGAACGAATTTCATTCAAAATATCATTCAATGCATTATTTGTTTGACGATATTGCTCTGTCAAATAACAAATATGCACTTTTGCTTGAACCCAAGCATCGGACATAAAACAGAATTTATCTTTCGATTCTTCCCACTCTTCACCAATCGGTGGCAACTGGAAAAAATCTCCCGAAAAAATTACTTGAACACCTCCAAAAGGTTCATCATTTTGTTTGAAAAATTTCAATACATAATCAACCGCATCCAACTGATTTCGGTGCAGCATCGAGATTTCATCAATAATTAAGACTTTTACTTTGTCCATTTTATCTCGGAAATATTTCTTGTCACGAAGCGAAGCTAAATATCGATCCGAAACATAATCTTTTATTCCAATTCCAGCCCAAGAATGTATCGTTTGACCATTCATGTGAGTCGCAGCAATTCCCGTAGAAGCCGTTATAGCAACAGGAACGCCATGTTGTTTAAGATATTGAATGTATTGATTTAACACATAAGTTTTTCCGGCACCCGCAGAACCTGTTAAAAATACATTTCGACCAGATTTTAGAATTGCCAAAGCCTTAGATTGTTGCATAACTTATGAGTGAATTTGAAGTTTTTTGAATGAAATGCAAAGATACGAAGATTGAATGAGGTGAGGAAATGCTTAATAAATTAAAAAAAAGAAAATGAATTAACTTTAAAAGCTATTGTATTTTAATTAAGCTTTTTTATTTAAGAAAAATAACTACAAAATTTTATAACAAGGATCAATCTTAATCAAAAACAAATAACCCCAAAAAATAAAAAAACCGGATAAGAAATCTTATCCGGCTTTTTTAAACTATTTAATCTACTATTTCAATATAATTTTGTCAGCACCTTCTTGAATTTCTCCAATCAACGCACTTCCATCAATAATATTCAATACTTTTTCAGCATCAGTTTGGTCAACGATGACAACCATTCCAACACCCATATTAAATGTTCCAAACATTTCGTTTTCTGCAATTCCTCCGCGTTTAGCTAATTCTTGCATCACTGTTGGTACATTTATTTTTGCTTTTTCTATTACAGCAGTTAATCCGTCATTTATAATACGAGGAACATTCTCGATTAATCCACCTCCTGTAATATGAGCAATTCCAGACATTTCGATTCCAGCATCTTTGATTTTGAAAATATCATTTTGATATAATTTTGTTGGAACTAATAATGTTTCGAACAAAGGTTTACCTTCAAATTCTTCGTTAAAATCTGGGAAAACTTTACGAACCAAAGAGAATCCATTCGAATGGAAACCACTTGATGGTAACGCAATAATTACTTGTCCAGCTTTTATTTTAGAACCATCGATAATTTCATCTCGTTCTACTACTCCAACACAAAATCCTGCAACATCATAATCACCAACTTGGTACATTCCTGGCATTTCTGCTGTTTCTCCACCAATTAATGCTGTTCCAGTTTCTTTACACGCTTGTGCAATTCCACCTACAATTTCTGCTGCGATATCAGAATCTAATTTTCCACAAGCTAAATAATCTAAGAAAAATAATGGTTTTGCACCATGACACAAAATATCATTTGCACACATTGCGAAACAATCAATCCCAACTGTATCGTAAACTTTAGAATCTAAAGCCACACGTAGTTTAGTTCCTACACCATCGGTTCCTGATACCAAAACAGGATTTTTGTAACCTCCTAATTGGTAAAATGCACCAAAACTTCCAATTCCATTCAACACGTTTGCATTGTGTGTTGCTGCAACTGCATCTTTAATTTTCGATACCGTTTGATAACCTTCTTCCTTATCTACTCCGGCTTGTTTATATGTATTGCTCATTTTTAATTATGATTTAGTTTTTCGAAATACGAGATTCGAAATTCGTATAACTTATTAATCTATATGCAAAGGTTTTACCTCTTTACACTCTTCATTAGAATAATTTACAGGATATTTTTCTGTAAAACATCCAAAACAATGTTCTTTACTTCCTAATAAATCAATCAGATTATCAACCGTTAAGAAATCTAACGAATCGACATTCAAATAATCTTCAACCTCTTTAATTGACTTATTTCCTGAAATTAAATCTGCTTTAGAAGGCATATCAATTCCTAAATAACAAGGTGCAATAATTGGAGGCGAAGCAGAACGAAAATGAATTTCTTTTGCTCCTGCTTCTTTTAAGATTTTGATTAATAATTTCGAAGTTGTTCCACGTACAATCGAATCATCTAAAACAACCAAACGTTTTCCTTTGATTTTATTTTTGATAGGATTCAATTTTAAGTTTACCACACGCTCACGCATTTCTTGCGATGGCACGATAAACGAACGCGACATATAACGATTCTTAATCAAAATTGGTTCGTAAGGAATACCCGAAGCTTCTGAATAACCAATTGCAGACGGAATTCCAGAATCTGGAACACCAATCACAATATCGGCATCAACAGGAGATTGTTCGTATAATTTTCGACCAGATTCTACACGTAAATCGTAGATTTCATTTCCTTCGATATTCGAGTCAGGACGTGCAAAATAAATGTACTCAAAAGCACAAATATTACGCTGCGTTGGTTGATTTAATGAATAAGATTTCAAACCTTGTTCATTTACAACAATCAATTCTCCTGGCTCTACATCACGAATAAACTCTGCTCCGACAGCGTCTAATGCACATGTTTCTGAACAGAAAACATACGCATCATCTAATTTACCTAAACATAAAGGACGAATACCATTTGGATCGCGAAAAGCTGCCATTTGATTATTCGCTAATAACAAAACCGAATAAGCTCCTTTTACCTTTTCTGTTCCTTTCTGAATAGCTTCTACAATATCTAAATGCGAATATTTTTGAATAGAACGTAATAAAACCTCCGTATCCGAAGTTGCTAAAAATGGTAATCCTTCTGCTTCTAATTCAGCTCTCAATTCTTCAACTTCAATCAAATTTCCGTTGTGAGCAATAGAGAAATGAGGTTTTCCGTAAATATTGTACGTGTAAAGTGGCTGAATGTTACGACGACTTCCACCTCCAGCAGTTGTGTAGCGTGTATGTCCGATCGCAGCATTTCCTTGGTATTCTTCAATTTCGGCTTCCATTGTTTTGAAAACGTCTAATACCAAACCTGTTTTTTTCACC
This sequence comes from Empedobacter sp. UBA5036, assembly GCF_002415215.1. Taxonomy (NCBI): domain Bacteria; kingdom Pseudomonadati; phylum Bacteroidota; class Flavobacteriia; order Flavobacteriales; family Weeksellaceae; genus Empedobacter; species Empedobacter sp. UBA5036. Next base: position 23,124 of record NZ_DICC01000050.1, on the reverse strand, counting down.
GTTTTGATGTTTCCATCTTTCAAGAAAGAAACACCACACGCTTCCTGTCCACGGTGTTGAAGCGCAAATAAACCAAACTGCGCAATAGAATACGTGTTGATGTTCTTTGGCGAATAAACCCCAAAAACACCACATTCTTCGTTTACACTATCCACAGTATCGGCTGCATATTTTTTCAATAAATTTCTTTCGTAGAAATTCGTTAAATATTCAGCTTTTAATTGGCTTTTATGTAATTTTTTATCAATCATTATAGAATGAAAAAAATGTTTATTTTAAAACTTCTGTCAAACGATTATATACTTCGTGATAAGCTTCAGAAACATCACCTAAATCACGACGGAAACGGTCTTTATCTAATTTTTTACCTGTTTCAACATCCCATAAACGACATGTATCTGGAGAAATTTCGTCAGCTAAAATGATATTACCATCAACATCTTTACCAAACTCAATTTTGAAATCAGCTAAAATTAAACCAGCTTTTAAGAACAATTCTTTCAACGCTTCGTTAATTACTTCTGTTTGTGTGTACATTTCATCTAACTCATCGTACGTTGCAGCACCTAATAAAACTGCATGATGATCGTTGATTAATGGATCTCCTAATTCATCTTTTTTGTAACAGATATCAAAGATTGTAACTGGAGATTTCGCTCCTTCTTCTAATCCTAAACGTTGAGCCATAGACCCAGCAACATAATTGCGCACAACCATTTCAATTGGAATAATTGATACTTTTTTTACCAATTGCTCACGATCATTCAACTGCTCGATGAAGTGAGTTTTCACTCCTTTTTCAATCAAATAGTTGAAAATTAAAGTCGAAATTTTGTTGTTCATTTCTCCTTTATCCTCAACAGTTCCACGCTTTTGTGCATTAAATGCAGTCGCGTCATCTTTGTAATACACAATTACTTTGTCTGCTTCCTCTGTTGAGTAAACTTGTTTTGCTTTCCCTTCGTAAATGAAGTCTTTTTTTGTTAAGCTCATCGTTGTTTGTTTTTTTCGAAGCTCGATTTTCGAAATTCGAAGTTAAAATTCATCTAACTTCTAGTTTCTAGTTTCTAACTTCATTACATCGTTTTTTTTGTTTTGTTTGAAATGAAAAAGTCCACTTCGTGTTTGTTGTTTGTTTTGAAAATTAACTTGTTCAAGGTTAACTTTCGAGATTAATTTCGATTGGTTCAGGATCGAAATTGGTATTAGTTTGTTGTTTGTTTCTTTTTTAGAAATTCGAAATGCGAGATTCGAAATTCGTTATTTTATTTCCAATTGTCATTCTGAATGAAGCTTTAGCGTAATGAAGAATCTTTTTTAGATTCCTCGATAAGCTCGGAATGACAAGTTTTTATTTAATTTTTAGAAGTTAAATTTTCTCAAATCTAACATCTAATATCTCATATCTATAAACTACCCTCTAAAATACTCCACCGCATTTTTGAAGATATTCATATATCCATTTCCTGGAATGTTCTTGAATAATCCTTCTTCGTAACGCTCTGGATGTCCCATTCGTCCGTAAACTTTTCCACAAGGCGATACAATTCCTTCTACCGCAAACGTAGATCCATTTGGATTATAAGGCATTTTTCCAGCTAATTTTCCATCCAAATCTACAAACTGAGTTGCGATTTGTCCTTTATCAATTAACTTTTCTAATTCAACCTCATTTGCTACGAAACGACCTTCTCCATGCGAAAATGGAATCCAGAATTCTTGACCTTCCATTCCTTTTAACCAAGGTGAGTGCGATTTATTCACTCTCACTTTCGCTAATTGTGTAATGTGACGACCAATTTCATTGAACGTTAATGTTGGTGTATCTTCTTCTAAATCTTGAATACGTCCATAAGGCAATAATCCTGATTTAATCAATGCTTGAAAACCATTACAGATTCCTAAAACCAAACCATCGCGCTCTAATAAATTGTGAATTGCATTTTTGATTTTCTCATTGCGTAAAACCGTTGCAATAAATTTACCTGATCCATCTGGCTCATCAGCAGCTGAAAAACCTCCTGGTACAAAGAAAATATTGGCTTGATTGATTTCATTTACAAAAGCATCAACTGATTCTTCAACATCTTGTTGTGTTAAATTACGGAAAGGCAAAGTCGAAACGATTGCTCCTTCTCTACGGAACGCTTTTGCTGAATCATATTCTGAATTTGTTCCTGGGAAAATTGGAATGAAAACTTTTGGGTTTTCTACTTTATGATCGGCGAAGGCAAAACAAATTTGTTCTGCTTTTAAATCTTTTTCCTCAACAACAGTTTCAGTAGTTGATTTATATGGAAACAATGAATTGAATGTTTCTTTCCATTGTTGTTTTAATTCAATCAAATTAATTTCTTCTCCATTAAAGTTGAACGAAGTTGAATCATTTGTCTGACCTAAAACATGATAATTTTGAGCGATTTCAACAGGAATATTTAAATCATCTGAATGTTCAATTACAATCGAAGCTGGATAATATTTTGCTACATCTAAATCAGTTTTGATTTCAAATCCGATTTCATTACCAAAAGCCATATTCGCTACAGTTTCTGCAATTCCACCAAATTTAACCGTCATCATTGATTTTACATCAGCATTAATTGTTCCGATAAAATCAAAAATAGCTTTTGTATTTGCTTCGTCGATTAAATAATCTTCTGTTAATGTTGGAATAAAAACTGAAAGTTTAGAATTCTTTTCAACTAAAGTTCCTTGTACAATTTTTTCAGCCAAAGAAGGCGCAACTGCAAAAGAAATCAACGTTGGCGGAACATCAATATCTTGGTAAGAACCAGACATCGAATCTTTACCTCCAATTGCAGGAATTCCGAACTGTTTTTGTGCTTCAATCGTTCCTAATAAAGCCGCAAATGGTTTTCCCCAACGCGTAGCTTCATCACGTAATTTTTCAAAATATTCTTGAAAAGTTAAACGAATATCAGCGTAATTTCCACCAGCAGCAACAATTTTTGTCATCGAATCAATTACCGCAAAATAAGCTCCGTGATAATTTGACCAACGAGAAATTGTAGGATTGTAACCAAATGAAGCAATAGAAACTGCATTTGTAAATCCGTCTGTTGGGAATTTTTGTACCGAAACATCTTCTGGTGTATCCATTGTTTGTCCACCAAAAGCATTCAAAATAGTAGAACGTCCAACGTTATTGTCAAACATTTCTACCATACCTTTTTGCGACGCATGATTTAACTCTTGCATCATTGCAATAAACGCTTCTTTATTGAAGGCTTTATTCTCAAAAGGATTTGTATATTCTTCGTCCGTAACTTCGATTTTAGCTTGTTTACGAACGCCATTTGTATCTAAAAATTTACGGTCTAATTCAACAATTTTTGTTCCTTTCCAAACCAAAGTCATTGTATCATCTCCCGTTACCTCAGCAACACAAGTCGCATCAAGATTTTCTTCTTTTGCTAATGAGATAAATGTTTCCACATCTTTAGCCTCAACCGCAACAGCCATACGTTCCTGAGATTCAGAAATCGCTAATTCTGTTCCGTTTAATCCAGCATATTTCAATGGAACTAAATCTAAATTAACATTAATTCCGCGTGCAATTTCACCAATTGCAACAGAAACACCTCCTGCTCCAAAGTCATTACATTTTTTGATTAATGCTAAAACATCTGGATTACGGAATAAACGTTGAATTTTACGTTCAACAATTGCATTTCCTTTTTGAACTTCTGCTGATAAATCGTCTAATTTAAGACCATCGTGTGTTTTAGATGAACCAGAAGCTCCTCCTACTCCATCACGACCTGTTGCTCCTCCTAATAAAATAATTCGGTCACCTGCAACTGGTTCTTCACGACGAACATATTCTTTTTTTACAGCTCCAGCCACAAAACCAACTTCCATACGTTTTGCTTTGTATCCTTCGTCATAAATTTCTTTCACAAAAGTTGTCGCTAAACCAATTTGATTTCCATAAGAACTGTATCCGTTTGCAGCTTCTTTCGAGATTTTACGTTGTGGTAATTTACCTGGTAACGTGTCTTCAATTTTTTCTAAAGGATTTGCAGCTCCTGTAATACGCATCGCTTGGAAAACGTAAGATCGTCCACTCAAAGGGTCGCGAATTGCTCCACCAACACATGTCGAAGCTCCACCAAATGGTTCCACTTCTGTTGGGTGATTATGTGTTTCGTTTTTGAATTGTAATAACCATTCTTCCTCAACTCCATCTACATCGATTGGAACGACAATAGAACATGCATTGATTTCTTCTGAAACATCAATATTTTTCACAATTCCTGTACGAGAAAGATATTTTCCCATCACAGTTGCTAAATCCATCAAACGAATTGGTTTTGTAATTCCTAATTCTTGACGAACTTGTTGGTAATAATTGAATGTTTTTTGAAGTGTTTCGTTAAATTTAGAATTAAATTGAACATCTGTAATCTCCGTCTCAAAAGTTGTATGACGACAGTGATCAGACCAATATGTATCTAAAACTTTTAACTCCGTTTCGGTTGGATTACGATTGATTGATTTGAAATAGTCTTGAATAAAAACTAAATCATCCATTTCTAACGATAATCCAAATTGGTTGTAAATGTCTTGTAGTTTATTTTCGTCAGCAGAAATAAAACCTTCAATAATTGGAACTTCTGTAGCTTCTGGATTAGCTGGAATTTCCATTTTAGAAAGATCTTTCTCACGCGACTCAATTGGATTGATTAAGTAATCTTTTACTTTCTTTAAATCTTCCGCAGACAAATCATCATTGAAAACATATAATAAACCAGACTTTACTGTTACATTTTCAACATTCATCAACACTAAACATTGTTCCGAAGAATCATCGCGTTGATTATATTGACCAGGTAAAAATTCGGTTGCAAAATAGTTTTTAGAATAAGGAATACTTTCGTTAACTGCGTCTTCTACGTATTTGAAAACAATGTCTGTCACAGGATCGACAAACACCTTATTTTGAACCTCTTGTAATTGGCTTTCTTCTATATTAAATAGATCATAAATAACAAAAACCTTGCACACAATTGTAGGTACAAGGTTTTTGAGTTCTATTGTAGTCTTCTGACTGATAACGTCAAAATTCGATTTCTTCTGAATGAAAAGTCTGTGGTTCATTGTATTGTTTGCTGTACTATTTGGTTTAATGTGTTTAAACCATTTGTATCATCTACATCAACAAACAAACTATTTTCTAACAAGAGTGGTTCAAGACTCATTTTGTAGAAAAAAAATTCATTTGTAGTGGCAATTTTTTATGGTCTGCCGTAGAGACGCTCAACCTTATTATGAGCTATACAAATGTTGTAAACTTTAAAAACTAAATCACCTTTAAAAGTGAACTGCAAAATTAAACATTTTAATTAGTAAAATCAAATCTAAATCAACAATATTTTATTTAATTTTTTGGTTAAATATTTTTCTTAAAATTTAAGCATGATTATCAATCAAATGTCCCATTTTACAACAAAAAAAATCCTTATCAAAATTGATAAGGATTTTTCGTTTTCCGTAATTATCTTGTAATTGTCAAATCGTATTCGTTGTCTGATTCATCATATTTATATGATAATTTCATATTGAAATCTTGCATAAACTTTTTGCAAAACGTTTCTATATTTAATGAATCTGGAAAAGTAGCTTTGTTAACTGTCATAAACAAAGTTGTCCAACTTGTATTGTCTTTAAAAATTGTAGAGAATCTTTTCTCCCAATATGTTAAAAACTTTTCTTCTTTTTCATTGATTAATATCTCTTCCATTATACCTACTTTATAAACCAATTACAAATTTACAACTATTTCTAATCAAAACCATTTTTTCACGAATTATTAACGTTTTCAGCTTCTATTTTTCATTCAAGAATCGCAAACTTAAGATTCGCTTAAGATTCACTTTTCTATGTTAATAATCTATTAAATATCAAGACATTTGAACAATAATTCAAAAACAAAATGTTTACAAATAATTTAAAAGGACGTTACAGTATTTTACTATTTTTCAGTTCGTTATTTATTCTAATTTCATTTATTCTACGCCTAATTTTTGCGATTTGGGTAAAAAGTGATTTCGATTGGAATATTGGTTCATTATTACACACTATTTTTTATGGATTAGTGTACGACATTAGTGTTGTAAGCTGTTTCACGTTATTCTTATCATTTTATTTTATGATTTTACCAAACAAATTCGTCAATTCATTATTTGATCGAATTTTCGTGTATTTCGTTTATACATTGTATTTGGTAATCATTTATTTTACATTTTTTGCCGAAGTTACATTTTGGGACGAATTCAAAAGTCGATTCAATTTTATTGCAGTCGATTATTTAATTTATACATACGAAGTTGTCAAAAACATTCAAGAATCATATCCATTACCTGTTTTAATTGGCGGAATTGTGTTGATTACCGGCTTGACAATTTTCGCAACAAAAAAAGGTTATTTCTTTTACAATACATTTCATAACAAACCAAAAACAAGTCAAAAAGTTGGTGTTTTTGTGTTCAATTTATTACTTGCGGTTGGCTCATTATTCCTTTTAAACAACGATAGTAGTTCAACTTCTGAAAACCGATACAACAATGAAATTTCAAAAGCTGGAATCTTTTCATTCTTTTCAGCTTTCCGAAATAATCATTTAAAATACGACGAACATTATAAATCTATTCCGATTGAAGATGCTTTTGCAGTGATGAAATCTGAATTGCAAGATTCGAAAACTGTTTTCGATCAACAATTCAAAAATCCAATACGAAGAACAATTTTAGCGAGTAATCCGTCACAAGCAGAACAAAAACCAAATGTGATTTTTGTGTTAATGGAAAGTATGAGCGCTTCATTTTTGCAAGAGCAATTCAACGGAAAATCAATCACTCCAAACCTCAACGATATAGCGAATAACAGCATCTATTTTTCGAATATGTTTGCCAACGGAACGCGTACTGTTCGTGGAATGGAAGCTGTTACATTATCAATTCCTCCTACACCTGGAAATAGTATTGTGAAGCGTGTTGATAATCAAAATTTATATACTATTTCGAATGTTTTCAAAGCAAAAGGATACCACAATATGTTTTTTTATGGTGGCGATGGATATTTTGATAATATGAATGCGTTTTATGGTGGAAATGGTTTTGACATTTACGATCGCGGTCGTGGTAGCGTTTTGAGTGATAAAATCAATACCAATCGATACAATATTAATGATGATGAAGTTACTTTTGAGAATGCTTGGGGAATTGCCGATGATGATATTTACAGAAAAGTGATCAAAGTTGCCGATGAAAAATACAAAACAAAACAACCATTTTTTGCTTTTGTCATGTCAACTTCTAACCACAAACCTTATACGTACGAAGATGGAAAAATTGATATTCCGTCTGGAACTGGTCGTCCTGGAGCTGTAAAATATGCCGATTATGCAATTGGAGATTTAATTGCAAAAGCGAAAACAAAACCTTGGTTCAGCAATACCGTTTTTGTGTTTATTGCCGATCACTGTGCAAGTAGCGCGGGCAAAGATGCAATTGATGTAAAAAACCATCACATTCCGGCATTTATCTATAATTTAAAATCGCACGCAAACGAAAATGTCACAAAAGAAGTTTCTCAAATTGATATTTTCCCAACGTTATTTTCGTTGTTCAATTGGAAATATACATCTCAATTTTATGGAAAAGATATTTTTGATCCGCAATACAAATCGCGTTCTTTTGTTGGTACGTATATTAAATTGGGAATGAAAAAAGGCGAAGATGTTTCGATTTTATCTGATCAAAAGAAAATCAATCAATACAAATGGATTGACAAAAATTTAATTGATACAAAGGTTGATCCTATTTTCGAGCGTTCTATCATATCTAATTATCAAACAGCCGATTATTTATTTAGCAATCATTTATTAAATGAAAAATAAAATCATTTTTATCATCAATCCTATTGCTGGAAAGGGAAAAGGACGAATGATTGAAACTGAAATTCAACACTATTTTAGTCAAAAAAATGTTGAATTCGAAACATTTTTAACTGAAAATATTGGTCACGCAACTGAAATTACAAATCAAGTTCTGACAAAAAATCCTGATATAATAGTAGCTTGTGGTGGCGACGGAACGATAAACGAAGTCGCACAAGCCTTGGTTGGTAGCAATGTTGCTTTGGGAATTATTCCGATTGGTTCAGGAAATGGATTAGCGGCTAATTTGCATATCCCTAAAACCACCGAAAAAGCTTTTGAAACGATTTTGAATGCAAAAATCAATAAAATTGATGCAGGAAAAATCAACGAAAATTACTTTTTTAGCAATATGGGATTGGGAATTGATGCAGATGTGATTAACAATTATGCTCAAACCAAAACCAGAAACTTTTTGGGATATGTAACTGCCAGTACAAAAGCGATTTTTAACTTTCAACCGAAAAAATTTAGCATCGAATTAGATGATCAACATACATTAGATGATGATTTTTATTTTGTGTTCTGCTCTAACTCTAACGAAGCGGGTTACGGCATCACATTTTCACCCAATGCAAAATTAAATGATGGAAAATTAGACTTTCTTGCAGTAAAAAAGCTTAATTTTATACAACAAATTCAGTTTTCGGCTAATGTTTTAGGAAAACGAATTGAAAAAATGAAGCAAGCAAAAGTATTGCAAGTCAATTCAGTAAAATTCAATTCCAAACAACCAAAAACAATTGCTCAAGTTGATGGTGAAGCTGTTATTTTTAACCAAAATTCTATTGAAGTTTCGATTGTTCCGAATGCTTTGAATGTTATTATTCCGAATTAGAAAATGAACAAACCAAAAGTTTTAATTGTTGAAGATGAATTGGGAATTGCTAATTTTATGCTTCAAGGTTTAGAAGAAGAAAATTTATCGCCAACGCACTGTTTAAGAGGCGAAGATGCTTTAGTGAAAATAAATAACGAGAAATTTGATGTTATTTTATTGGATTGGATGATGTTAAATATTTCTGGATTAGACGTTTGTAAAGCAATCCGAAATTCTGAAAATATGAACCAAAAAACACCCATTATTTTCATTACAGCGAAAGATACAGTTCAAGATACGATTGAAGGTTTGAATGCTGGTGCAAATGACTACATCAAAAAACCATTTGATTTTAATGAATTGGTAGCACGAATAAACGTTTATCTTCGTCAAAATGAATCGAATAATCTTTTTAATTTCGGAAATATTTCAATCAATCCAGAAACACATCAGACTTTTTTAGACAATAATTTAGTTGAATTAACATTAAAAGAATTTCAACTTTTAGCTTACCTTTTCAAAAATAAAAACCGAATTTGTACACGCAAAGAAATCATTGAAAACGTTTGGGACATTCACTTTGAATACGATACAAGTGTAATTGATGTTTTTATTAACGCGATTCGTAAAAAATTAAATCTAAAAAAGGACGATCCGCGCTTACATACTATTCGTGGCGTGGGTTATATAACAAACGATGTTTAAAAAATTATCTGTAAAAAATAGAATTGCAACCTTTTACAGCATTTTATTTTCTGCTGTTTTACTCATTATTTTTGGGTTAATTTTCTTTGTTGTAAATAGGGGAATTAACAAAACAATGTACGAAACGTTGGAGGAAGAAATTAACAGTCACGTCGATTATGTTTTACACGAACCTACATTAGAAAACTTCGTTCAACCGCGCGAATGGGAAGAAGTAGAACATACAGACATTGCGCTGAATCCTGTTTTTATCTCAATTTATGATAAAAATTTCAACTTAGTTGAAAGTTCTCCAAACATGGTTCAAAATCAATTGGATTGGAACAATGAAGAACCAGAAAACAAGCCATTTTATGCTGAATATAATTCAATTCAGTTATTAATTTCTCAAGCAAAATTGATTCATCATGGCGAAGTTGTTGGTTATTTAGTAATAGGCGTTTCTACAAAACACAATCAATTAGCATTAGATTATTTAAAAACCGCCTTACTTATTATCTTTCCTATTTCGGTTTTATTGACGTTTCTTTTAGCTCGTTTTATTGCGGCTAAATCGATTAAACCTGTTTTCAATGTTATTCATACAGCGCAATCGATCACCGAAAATAATCTTTCAGAACGCATTCAATTACCTAAAAATAAAGATGAATTATTTCAACTTTCAGCGACAATAAATTCACTTTTAGATCGATTAGAGTTTCAAATTTTAAAAGCTAAACAGTTCTCGGCTGATGCTTCACATGAACTTCGAACACCTTTGGCGATTATAAAAGGAACCTTGGAAATTTTGATTCGACACGAACGCACGCCTGAGCAATACAATGAAAAAATAGATTACACATTGAAACAAGTGAATCGTTTGGATCGTTTGGTAGAGCAATTTTTGTTGATTTCTCGTGTAGAAAATAATAGTTTAGAGTTGAAAACTTCTTTATTTGAGCTAAAAACCGAAGTTTTAAAATCAATTGAACGTTTTGATGTTTTATTACAAGAAAAACAAATTTCTGTCGATACAGAACAACTTCAAACTTGTGAAATTGATAATTACCAAGAATTTTTTGAGATTATTATAGATAATGTTTTATCAAATGCTATAAAATATTCTAACTTAAAAGGTCAAATAACAATTCTTTCTAACATCGAGAACAATTCTTATGAATTGATTTTTGAAGACAATGGAATTGGAATGAATCAAGAAGATTTAAAATTTGTTCAAGAACGATTTTTCCGTATTAAAAATGATTCAACATTCCATATTTCTGGTTCTGGATTAGGACTAAATATCGCGACACAGTTAGCTAAAATAGCTGACATTAAAATGCGAATTGAGAGTACCCAAAATATTGGAACTAAGATTATTTTAACGTTGAATATTTAAAATTTTTAAGTAACTTCAATTCATCTAAAATATCAAAATGAGTCAACACGAATATACAAACGGAGAAATCACTATAATCTGGAAGCCTGAATTATGTCAACATGTAGGTATTTGCGTAAAACTACTTCCAAATGTATATAATCCGAAAGAAAAACCTTGGCTAAAGCCAAAAAATGCAAGTAGTGACGAACTTATCAAACAAGTTCATCAATGTCCTTCAGGTGCGTTGAGTATAAAGTAGTAAAATAAATATTTTAGCATTTTATGTTTCTATGTAGCTAATCTTTAACTTCCCTCTGATTTCTTATTCATTAAATAAAGTTCGTATATTCGCAAAATCAAAATTTAAGTAAGACACAATGTAAAAAATAATTTCTTTCAGACAAATCAGAACAACAACCTCAAAACGGTTGCTGTATTGTTTCACTTCTAAAGAAAGGAATTATGCTTACTTTACAAAATATTTCATATCTACATCCAAACAAGAATATACTGTTTAGCGACATTAATTTAACAGTACAAAATCAAGAAAAAATTGCTTTAATTGGTAACAACGGAGTAGGAAAATCTACTTTATTGAAAATTATCGCTAAAAAATATCAACCATCAAATGGTCTAATAAACATTGAAACTGAACCTTATTATGTTCCACAAATTTTCGGACAATTCAATCAGTTGACGATCGCTCAAGTACTGAAAATCGAAGATAAATTAAGTGCTTTGAACGAAATCTTAAACGGAAACACAAGTGAAGATAATTTCAATTCACTCGATGATGATTGGACAATCGAAGACCGTTGCAATGAAGCATTAAGTTATTGGCAACTCAACGATTTGGACTTGAATCAAAAAATGGAAACTCTAAGTGGTGGACAAAAAACAAAAGTTTTTTTAGCTGGAATTTCCATTCATCAGCCCGAATTAATTTTATTGGATGAACCTAGCAATCATCTCGATAATGTAAGTCGTCAACTTTTATATGATCTAGTTCTCGATACAAAAAGCACGTTAATCATCGTAAGCCACGACAGAAAACTTCTAAACCTTCTAAATAGTGTTTATGAGTTAAGTAAAAACGGGATTAAAGTTTATGGTGGAAATTACGACTTTTATAAAGCTCAAAAACAGATTGAAAACAATGCCTTGAATCAAGATATTCAAAGCAAAGAAAAAGCATTGCGGAAAGCCAAAGAGAAAGAACGAGATACTTTAGAACGACAACAAAAATTGGATAATCGTGGAAAAAGTAAACAAGAAAAATCAGGTGTTGCTCGAATAATGATGAACACTTTGCGAAATAATGCCGAAAATAGTACATCAAAATTAAAAGGTGTTCATGCAGAAAAAATTAATGGAATTTCTCAAGATTTACAAACGCTTCGCTCCTCTTTATCTCCTTTAGATAAAATGAAATTTGGTTTTGATCATTCAGACTTACATAAAGGAAAAGTTTTATTTACCGCAACTAACGTTAACTTTAGTTATAACGATAAACTGATTTGGAAAAACAACTTAAATTTTGAGATTACAAGTCGCGAACGCATTGCATTAAAAGGAAAAAACGGTTCAGGGAAAACCACGTTGATAAAGCTTATTTTAGGTAAGATAAAACCGCAAAAAGGAACAATTTATCGAGCAGAAAATAAATCCATTTACATTGACCAAGATTATTCGTTACTTAATAATAAACTAAAAGTTTATGAGCAAGCACAACAATTCAATACCTCAGCATTACAAGAACATGAAATCAAGATTCGTTTAAACCGATTTTTATTTTCAAAAGACGACTGAGAGAAACCTTGCTTAATGTTGAGTGGTGGTGAAAGAATGCGTTTATTACTTTGTTGTTTAACAATAAACAGTAAAGCTCCTGACATTATTATTTTGGACGAACCTACCAATAATTTGGATATTCAGAACATTGAAATTTTGACAAAAGCTATAAACGAATATCAAGGAACGCTAATCGTTGTATCACACGACGAAGCATTTTTGGAACAAATAAAAATAGAACGGACGATTGATTTATAAAAAACATAGTAAATAATCAAATTCCTTTCAATGGATTCAAAAGTTACTCAATCCCACATTCGATATATTTTTGGAATTCTTGAAAAAGTTTGAAGAAGAAAAAAATAATGAGTTTATAAAAGCTATATGCATAAAATAATACCTTCATTGTTCACAAGTAATAAGAATGCATTCAATTTTAATCATAGACGATAAAACAAAAATCAGAACACTCCTAGCTCGAATTAGAAGGTTTTGAAATACATCAAGCAGAAAATTTAAAATCAGGGATAAAAAAAATTAAAACACTTACTCCTGAAGTTATTTTATGTGATGTAAAATTACCTGATGGTAATGGTGTTGAGTTTGCAAAAGAAGTCAAAGAACAAATTTTAATTGTAATGGAAGCTTAACGAGCAGAAACTCCATAGCCCAACTTTGTAGAAAATATAGTATAAGTCAATCTCAATTTTATAAGTGGAATAAAGAATTTTTAGAAGCAGGTAAAAAGCGATTATCGGGTGATATAACTCGAGAAAAAACGTAAAACATTTCTGTTGCTATCTGCAAACTTCTTTCTGCATACACTTTTGATTGCTCTGCTGTATGGTCTGAAACTTTAGGATCTTCAAATGTTATCGGTATTCTTTTTTCAGCTCCTGCAATAAACGGACAATCTCCATCTGCTTGCGAACAAGTCATAATAGCTGCGAATGTTCTAGGATTGAATGGATGATCATATTTCTTTGAAAAGCCTATAATTGGAAGTGTATTTTCATCAAACTTAATGGAATAAATCGGATTTGTACTTTCTTCAATTTTGAAAATAGTAAAACCTTGATTCCTTAATGTTTCCACTACTTTCGGGAATAGCGCCGTTTCTTCTGTTCCACCTGAATAACAATATACATTTTGTATGTTGTAAAACGAAGCAGAAACCTGTGCCCAAACTTGTGAAAAATGACTTCGACGTGAATTGTGTGTACAAATAAAGTTGAGATTTACAGCTTGATTATCATTTATTTTCTGTTGAATATAATCTACCAAAGGCTGCAAAACAGCCTTTCTGTCGGTAGATATTCGATCAAAATTTTGAAACTTGATTATGTTTTCTTTTAGTATTGAATACATTGTTTAGTTAGAATTTTAACAACATCCTGAATTTGGTGTGCAACAAGACGATTGAATCTCTGATAATTTCACTTTTGGTTTTTGATTTGGAATACCACATGCATCCTCTGCTAAACAAGCTGTTTGTTTGTTTTTTAAGACAAAGTTTTTACCATTGAATTCTAAATCATATTTCCCAATTGTTTCAGCTTGATACTCTACCTCTATTTCACTGTTCTCGATTCCCAACTGTTTTTCAGAAAGCTCGATGATATGAAGCAATTTATTTGGTTTTAAGCGATGTTCATAATCGTCGGCATTCCATAGTTGGAAATTCACAGCTTTCTCGTTTCGTATTGTTCCTCCACAATCAATAAAATTTTTAGTAATTTGCCCTACTTCTGTTACATGGAAATGTTCTGGTACAAATGTTCCATCTTCTAATTGAAATTCAACATTGTCTAAATTTGGCAATATTTCTTTAATTTGTTCAAGTGTCATATGAATTGAATTTTAAATTTATTTTCTTTTTTATTCATCGTAATATTACGATGTATATAGATTAAAAAAAAATGCCTTTAACAGCATTGTTTAACTTTCACCTCTTGATTAAAGAAAGTGACTAATTCGTTTTGTATCTCATTCCATACTTTTTCTTCAATACAATAACAAACAGACTTTCCTTCTATAGAACCTTGTATAATTCCTATATTTTTTAATTCTTTTAAATGCTGAGAAATAGTTGCTTGTGCTAAGCCCAATTCATCTACCAAATCGTTACAAATACACGCTTTTTGATTGATAATATGTTGTAAAATAGCAATACGAGCCGGATGTCCCAAAACCTTAAACAGCACGGCTAATCTATTTTGTTCTTCTGTAAACATCTCTGTTTTAGTAATTCCCATTTCTCTTTTTATTACATCGCAATATTACGATTTTAAATTTAAAATGTAAAACTTCCTTTCTCTTTTTATTCTTATTATTTTTCAAATGAATTCATATGACCTTCGAGAAATCTTGATGCAAATTAAAGTATTGTAAAAAGTAGATATAAGTATTGAGAATTAAATTTTCAGAAATTAAATTTTAATTTATTGGTTAATATTTTCTACGATAAGACTCTTCTATTTTTCTATTTAATAATAATTCTTCCATAAGGCTTCCTTCTTTTCATAAGATGAATATTAAATAAATAATTTATGTAAAAGACACAAGTACAATTATTTAACACACCTATGACCACACGCATAAGTCTTGTTACGCTATCCTATGTAAATTAGAAAATCAAAATTATATAAACAGAACTATAATGGATAATTTATTAAATGAACCTGGTCTTCAATTGACTATCTTGTTTTTCTTTATTCCTGTATTTTTTGCTTTGATTCTTATTTTAATTAAAATCAATAGCATTATATCAAATGTGTTAAGAAAAAAAGAATTAAAAAAAATCTATGAAGATTTAAAGAATCTTCAACCAGGAGAAGTGGCTGCTCTTGAAAAACGAAAGATAGAACTTGAGTTTAAACTAATAGGAAACGAACTTTCATTAAATAATTCTGTTGAAGATCCACGTGGATTAGTAGATCAAACAAATGAAATACATGATATTCGTTTTTTACAAACCAAACGAAAAGAAAGAAAAAATATAGTTATTCCTAACAACGAAAAAAAACTTATACTTTGGTTCTTAGGATGTGGTATTTTATGGCTTATTATAGGAACAACCGTAGGAGAGTATTTGGGAATAAAATTTGTCGCACCTGATGCTGATCATGTTAGTTGGTTAAGCTTTGGTCGATTAAGACCCGTACATACGAATATTGTTTTCTGGGGTTGGGCATCTGTTGCTATGGTCGGTTTTTCGTATTATGTTATTCCAAGAGTAGGTAATACAAAAATCTTTAGCTTAAAAATAGCTTATACTTCACTAATTTTAATGAATTCAGCTGTTTTATTAGGAAGTATTTGTTTAATGGTTGGGATAAATAATAGCGGTGGAGAATACAGAGAATATGTTTGGCCAGTTATGCTTCTTTTTGCAATAGGAATTATTATCAGTATTTATAATCATATCCAAACAATATCATCAAGAAAAACAGAAGAAATTTATGTCTCGAATTGGTATATAGTATCTGCAATGATGTTTGTTGTTGTCATATTACTTGTTGCTTATCTTCCGTTTTGGCAAGATGGATTAGGTGAAACCATTACACAAGGTTATTTTATGCATCAAGGTGTTGGTATGTGGTTCATGTTTTTTAATCTTGGATTAATGTATTTTTTCCTTCCACAAGAACTTAATAGCCCAGTGTACTCATATAGTCTAAGTATACTTGCTTTTTGGACTCAAATCTTATTTTACACTCTAATTGGAACTCATCACTTTATATTTAGTGCTATTCCATGGTGGATGCAAACTATTGCAATTGTAGCGAGCGTAGGTATGATAATACCTGTAGCTGCAGGAAGCATTAATTTTATGATGACTATTCGAGGTTCTTGGCACAGATTAAAATTAAGTTATGTACTACCATTTTATGTCGTTTCAATTATTTTCTATTTCACTGGTTCAATGCAAGGAACTGTAGAAGCATTTCGGGTAACTAATCTTGTTTGGCATTTTACCGACTTCACTGTTGCTCATTCTCATTTAACTATGTATGGTATTATCACATTTATGTTATGGTCATTTACTTATACACTTGTACCGAGACTTACTTCTCATGAACCACCAAGTATTACTGTTGGTTTACATTTTTGGTTTGCATTAATAGGTTTACTTGTTTATACTGTTTCGTTGATGATAGGATCTACAGAAAAAGGAATTTTATGGATGGATAAAAAACCGTTTCTTGAAGGTATAATTTTAATGATGCCCTATTGGTTATGGAGGGCTATAGGAGGTACAATGATGTGGATATCTCATTTTATTTTCGCTTATAACTTTTATAGAATGTTAAAACCAAAAAAGGAAATAAAAATACCGCAATCACCAGCTGAACTTTTAGATATTATTAATATAGAAAAAACAACATTATAATGGATTTTTTTAATAATCATAAAAAGCTTTTTCTTTCCGCATTGGCATTTTTTCTTTTTCTAACATTGATTATTTGTATTCTACCTGCACTTAATAATCAGAAAATAAATCGTCCTTTGCCAGGAAGTAATGTCTCTACAGAAGAGGAAGTTCGTGGTAAGCAAATTTATATAAGAGAAGGTTGTGTAGCTTGTCATACACAACAGATCAGAAATGTAGATATGGATCAGGTTTTTGGAGAAAGACCAAGTATTGCTGCAGATTATGCACGAAATAAACGTATTAGCTTTTTTCAGAATACAGCAACACTAATGGGAACAGAGAGAACAGGACCTGATTTAACTAATATTGGTCGTAAGCAACCAAGTTTAGAATGGCAATATTCACATTTATATAATCCAAGATCTGTTGTACCAGAATCTGTAATGCCTTCTTATAAATGGTTATTTAATGTAAAAGATTATTTGGACGAAGGAGAGATAGAAGTAAATGTTCCAGATGAATTTAGAATAGGAATTAAAGGAAAAATTGTTCCTTCAAGAGAAGCAAAAGATTTAGTAGCTTATCTCTTCAGTCTACAACAAGTAAAACTTACAGAAGATGTTGAGCCTGTGAAATTTTTATATAAAAAAGAAAAAAAATCTGAAGGAAATTCAACCGATTCAAATCTTCCTGACGGAGAAGCACTATTTGGAACAAACTGTGCAACTTGTCATCAAACAAATGGAGAAGGTTTACCTGGAGCATTTCCACCATTAAAAGGAAGCCCAATTGTTTTAGGAGAAAATTTAGAACTTTATATTACGATTATCATGAAAGGTTACGATCCAAGACCAGAATATGCTTCTATGCCAGCTGTAGGAGAAAATGCACATTTTACACCAGAAGATGTTACTGCAATTATAAATTATGAGAAAGCAAGCTGGGGAAATAATGGAAAAAAAGTAACAGTAGAAGAAGTGAAAGCTATCATGGACAAAATTAAATAAAATGAAACAGACAAAATATAAAACAATATTATTGTTAGGTTTATATAGCTATGCAAAAGCATGTGATGCCTGTAAACTTCAACAACCAAAAATTACGCAAGATTTTACACATGGAACTGGTCCCGAATCAAATTGGGATTGGTTCATTGTGATCTTGATTACTATAATTACATTATATACATTATTTTATTCGTTTAAATTTCTTATTAAACCTGGCGAAAAAGATAAAAAACATATCAAAAATATTGTTTTAAAATTTTAATAAAAAAGGGATTATGTCAGAAAAAAATATAACTGTGTACTTGTACATTGACAAAGAAGAAAAACCTATTGCAGAATTGGTTCCACCAGTTACGTTCAAGTTAGATACAACTAAATTGACGGATGGAGAACATTTATTAAAAATAGTAAGCAAGTTTGACCAAAAAGAAGGGTTAAAAATTATTCGTTTTACCGTTTCTAATGGGCCAATACTTCATATAGAAGGGCTTTCTGATAATGAAAAAGTGAATGGAGTATTGCCATTAATGATTAATGCTTATGATACAGGAAAAAACCAAAGTTTTATTATAAAAGGAAGCGAAAATCCACGAACAATATCAATTTGGGTTTGGGTTTTTATTATAATATTTATGGCTTGGGCAGCTTTTTATATCATTGAAAATTTTAGTCTTTAGCAATTAAAATTACTTTACCACCTCTTATTTCAAGTTCTCCTTTTTTTTCTAAGAGTTTAATTGTTCGTATGACAGTTTCCACTCTCAATCCTGTTAAATCCCCCAGCTGTTGACGAGATAAATCAATTAAATATTCTGGTTCATTATTTTGGTTATGACTACGCAAATAATCGAATAGTTTTACCAATCTTCTTTCTGGATTTTGCGACGATATTTCGGGGGCCATAATTGACTTATAGTACAAACGACGTGCTAAACTCTTGTTAACTTCTAAAGATACTTCTGGACGCGAATGCAATAGTTTGTAGAATGATACTTTAGAAATTTGTATTATTTTTCCATTCGTCACCGCTATCGCATTAGCAGGGTATGGCTCATCAATAAATAAAGGAGGTTCTCCAAAACTTTGACCTTTAATAAAAAAATTCTGTATAAATTCTTTACCTTCTTCAGAAAAATTATTCATTTTAACTTTACCTTCTATTATTTGATAATAATAAATAGGAAAATGTCCAATTTCAAAAATAATTTCTCCTCTTTTTAGATTTCTAATTTCTCCTCCAAATTGGATTAATAAATCTTGATTAATCATAGCATAAATTAAATAATCAATATACCCAAAAGTACTTATTTATAAAATATTTTTAACTCTATTTTTTAATTCAGGTAACACATTTTCTTTGAACCATGGGTTTTTATTCATCCAAATAAAATTTCGTGGTGACGGATGAGGCAAAGGAAAATAATCAGGCAAATAATCGTTAAAATTTAAAATGTTTTCAGTAATATTTTTGTTCATTTTATTCTTCAAATAATATTTTTGGGAATACTGACCAATTAATAAAATCAGCTGTATTTCTTTCATTTCATCTAATAAACTAGTATGCCATAGAGGTGCACATTCTTTTCTTGGAGGTAAATCTCCAGATTTCCCTTTTCCCGGATAACAAAATCCTATGGGTAATAATGCAAAAAGTTCGGGATTATAAAATTGATCTACTGTTACATTTAACCATTTACGCAATTCATTTCCGCTTGCATCGTTCCAAGGTACACCTGTCTCATGAACTCTTAAACCTGGAGCTTGCCCAATAATAGCAATTTTAGACATAGGATTTGCTTGTACAATAGGATTTGCACCTAATGGCAAAAAAGGTTCGCAGACTTTACATGCACGAACTTCCTCTATTAATTTATCAAAATTATTTGTCATTTTTTAATATTAATGTATAAACAGTATAAGGATATATTTTTTTTGATAAAAGATAACTAATAAAAGTTAATACAACAATCGGGAACCATAAAACGTAAGAATTAAAAATTCCTAAAGTTAAAAATATGGCTGTAAATGGAGCATGTAAAGTCGCAGCTACTGTAAATGCTACACCCAATATTATAAAGTTCAAAACAATTACATCAGGCATAAAATATACTTTAGTTAAAACACCTACAAGCAAACCCAAGCATGCACCTGCAAAAATACTCGGAGCAAAAACACCGCCGTCACCTCCCAGTTTTAAAGTAAATCCAGTTGTAAACGGCTTTATAATTACAAGAAATAATGCAAGTAGAGCAAATTCTACAACATAATTTGTTTCTTTGGTTAACTCAGCAATAGTATGATAACCAGACCCATATAATTCGGGTAAAAAATATAAAACGATTCCCAACAATATAGAACCTATTAGTAATTGAAGTATGGGTTGGTTTTCAAATAATAAAATACGCTTTGAATAGGTGACTATTCGCGTCATGTATACACCATAAATACTTGTTGAACCACATAAAATAATGAAAAATGGTATTGCTTCATAATGCCATTCTTTTACACGCTGACTAAGATCTATCAAAGGATGAGCATTCATCAAAAATAGAATAATAGTTGAAAATGTAACACTAAGAATGTGTGTAAACCAAAAAACGTTGCTTTTTTGTTTCCCTATCGTTTCATAGGAAAAGAAGATTCCTGCCAACGGACTACAAAATAAAATAGTGACCCCGCTCGCAATTGCAGCTCCCATAAATTCTTTACGATATTTTTTGAAAATGACATCTTTTCGGGAAGCCATATCACCCAAAGTAGCTGTAGCAACAACAGTGGAAACTTCGATTCCTGTTGTTCCTCCAAAAATAACGGTAAGAAATCCATTAAAAAAATGTGAAAAAACTTTATAAGAAGGAATCTTTTTTTGAGAGCGTAGAGCTTCCAATACTTCAGTAATACCTTTATTTTTCTTTTTATTAAAAACAAACTGGCGCAAAAAATAAATCAATGTTAATCCTATAAATGGAAAAATAACAAAGAATAAATTATTTTTTTTTGCTTTATCTAAAAGTAAATGCTCATATTGTTCTACTAAATTTTTAAACATTAAGGTAAGCAAACCTACAGAAACTCCGACTAAAATAGAACAAAGAACTATTCTACTCCATTTAACCCATCGATAGTTTTTTTTTGATACATGATTTTTAAAATTCATACATGTAAAAGGAGAAGCATTGCTTCTCCATATTTTAATTATTGATTATAACGATTTTGGTCCAAATTCTTCAAAGAAAATTTGTTCTTTATTGACTTGATTTATTTCTAGTTCTTCAATCATTTTTTTAATAAAAGGGCGTGGTCCACACACATAATATTCAGAATCTTTATCAAACTTCCAGTCTTCAATCTTTTTAAAGTCAATATGGCCTTTCAAAACACTTGAATCTGCAATAGACTCTTCTATATAATCGTAAAATTGATATTTACTTACATTAGGATGGTTGTTTTGAATAAGTTTTATTTTATCTGCAAATGCATGCACTTCTTTATTGCGACATGCGTGTATCCAAACGACATCATGTTGTACTTTTTCGTTTAAATCAAAAGTTTCTAACATAGACAATAAAGGAGTTTGACCGATTCCTCCACTAATAAATATCTTCTTGTTTTTCGTTTCTTGTAACACGAAGTTTCCTGTAGGAGCGCTCAATTCCAATTCGTCACCTTCAAAAATGTAATCATGTAAATAGTTACTAATCATTCCATTTACTGCGATATTCGTACCTTTTTCACGTTTCACAGAAATACGAAAGTATTCATCATTTGGAGCACAAGAAATACTATATTGACGTATTTGTTCAAGATTCATTTCAGGTAAAAATATTTTGATACTTAAATATTGTCCTGCTAAATGTTTTGGAAGAGCTTTTCCATCTTTTGGTTTTAAGTAAAACGAAGTAATTTCGGCAGATTCTTCAACCTTACTTTTCACAATAAATGTGCGCCATCCTAGCCAGTTACCAGCTTCTTCTTTTTTACTTTCATACATTTTCTGTTCATGACCAATCATCAAATTAGCCAATTGGTTATACGCTAATCTCCATGCTTCAAGCACTTCATTGGTTGCAGCATCTTGTAAAACTTCTTTAATAGAAGCCAATAAATGTGTTCCTACAATATCGTATTGTTCGGGTTGAATATTTAAACTTGTATGTTTGTGTCCAATCATATCTACAACTGGCATTAATACAACTGGATTCGCAATATTTTCAGCATAAGCCAATACAGCCATAGCCAAAGCTGTTTGCTGTTTTCCTGAATTTTGATTTCCCATGTTAAACAGGTTTTTTAATTCTGGATGGTGAGTAAACATTCGATTATAAAAATGTTTAGTTAGAGCAACACCACTTTCTCTTAATAAAGGGACAGTTGCTAAAATGATTTCTTTATGTTGATCTGTAAGCATAATAAAAATTAAAATTTGCTTGCAAAACTACTTACTCAAAAGAAACGATACTTATGAGTACAGTCATAAGTTTTAACTAAATCTCCAGATCGTAAGAAGTTTTCAAGAATTAATAATATACTAATCGTTGTTACCACACTAATATGAATAACTTCTCACTCTAACTTTCTTATCATTTGCATGGATAGAAAACCATTGATTTTTACAACCATTTCGTTTGAGCAAATCGAGTTGCCAACTTTATGGAAATAAATTAGTTAGTTGAATCATTGAGAGACTACTGTCGGCATCTTTTTAAAAGAAAGCAACTCATGTTCATATTATTACCAATCGTATTGATGAAAAAGGAAAGGCTTTAGATGATTCTTATATAGGGTTTAATGTTACATTGTATTCGGTTGTTTTTTCTGTAATTGGGTTAGCAGCTTTGTTTTTTGCTTTTAAGTTTGGGTTTCAAGCGAAAGCGAAGATTAGAAATGAGTTTTACAATGAATTGAAATAATCAACATCGCATTTTATCAGAGAATGATACTCTTTTTATGCAAAAATTCAAAAAATGGGCAAATAAAAATCCAAACGACAGTAATAATCTTTTTAGAAAAGTAGACAAAATAGAAGAAAAAATAGACGACCTCAAATTTTTGAGGTTGTCTATTTTACATAAAAGGTGTTATAGATAGACACTGTACCAAAAACTG
>NZ_DICC01000064.1:0-14027 GCF_002415215.1 Empedobacter sp. UBA5036 | reverse complement strand
CGTTACCTGCAACCCTTTCCAAACACTACGCAACAAGAAAGCGACCTCGAAAAGTCGCTAAAAAAAATTATTTATCTAACATCACTTTATAAGTTGGGTCTTCAATGATATTTACTTCGATAACACTTTCTGCATTTTTCAATAATTGTCGACAGTCTTCGCTTAGATGCTTCAAATGTACTTTTTTATTTTGCTTAGCATAACGATGTGTCAAAACGTTCAACGCTTCTATTGCTGACATATCTACCACTTTACTTTCCTTAAAATCAATAATTATTTCTTCGGGGTCACCAATTACATCAAATTTTTCTGTAAAAGCTGTAGTTGAACCAAAGAAAAGTGGACCAAATATTTCGTAATGCTTTACTCCTTTATCGTCAATGTATTTTCTGGCACGTATTCTTTTAGCACTTTCCCAAGCAAAAACTAATGCTGAAATAATAACTCCTATTAAAACTGCCAATGCGAGATTGTGTAGCAACACAGTAACTAAAGCAACTAACATACCTACAAAAATGTCGTGTCGTGGCATTTTATTAATAATACGGATACTTGCCCATTCAAACGTACCTATCGCTACCATAATCATAAGTCCAGTAAGTGCAGCCATCGGAACTTTTTCAATTAAACTACTACCAAACATTATAAATACTAAAAGAGCCACAGATGCAATAATTCCAGATAATCTCGCTCTTGCTCCACTGGATACATTAATTAAGCTTTGTCCAAGCATTGCACAACCGCCCATTCCTGAAAAGAAACCCGATAAAATATTAGCCGTTCCTTGTGCCACTGCTTCTCTATTGCTATGTCCTCTTGTTTCAGTAATTTCATCAATAATATTCAAGGTCAATAAACTTTCAATCAAACCAACCCCTGCAACAATAGCCGCATACGGAAAAATGATTTGAAGTGTTTCTAAATTAAAAGGAATTTGAGGAATATGAAACGGCGGAAATCCACCTTTTATAGAAGCAATATCGCCAACAGTTTTGGTATCCAATTTTAAAAAATAAACCAACCCAAAAACCACTAAAATAGCAGTAAGGGAAGCGGGAACAGCTTTTGTAATTTTAGGCAATCCCCAAATAATAAGCATTGTTAAACCCACCAAAGCCAAGAGAATATACATATTTGAACCTGTGAGCCAATTGCCCGAAACATCTTTGAATTGGTCTAACTGCGACATAAAAATAATGATGGCTAAACCATTCACAAAACCAAAAATAACAGGATGCGGAACCAAACGGATAAGTTTTCCTAACTTTAAAAATCCTGCTAACATTTGAATAATTCCTGCCAAAATAACGGTGGCAAAAACGTATTCCACACCGTGCGTTTTTGCTAAAACAACTATGACTACTGCTATTGCACCAGTTGCACCCGAAATCATTCCGGGACGACCGCCTAAAATGGACGTAACCAAGCCCATCATAAAAGCGGCATAAAGACCCACAAGCGGAGAAAGTCCTGCAATTAAGGCAAACGCAACTGCTTCTGGAACTAAAGCCAAAGCAACGGTAATACCTGATAAAATTTCGGTTTTGTAATCTACTTTTTGTTTGAAATCAAACAAATTGATAATTTTCTGCATAAGATATTTGTATTGTAAAAATTTATAAAATGTAATTTGCACCGAAAATCAGCATTTCGGGTACACGAAAGAAACCAATAAAAGGAATTGGGAAAAAACAGCAATTAACCAACCATTAAGGCGGAGTAACTTGAGAAGATATTTGCGTTGTTTTTTTCATTGAGGTTGCAAAATTAACATTTTATGACAACTTGACAAAACAAAACTTGACAAAACCTAATAAAAAATTAGGGCAGCAGGTAACAAGGTATTGCCAAAAGCGGGGCTGAAGGAATTATATTGAACATTTTTGCTATATTTGAACTTTGGTATTTCTATTGAAGTTTGGTGCTAAAACTCCCCGCCTTCGGCAATACCCAAACCGTTGTGCGTCACCCTAAAAACCCACCGCACATTTAGCACATTTGGTTTTTCCGACACTCAAAGCCAACGCTAAAAAACCAAAAGAGCTAAATCACCCACCGCTGACAAAGAAGAATTGTTAAAAACTATAATTAAGTATTTGCTTAAATAAGAAAACTATTTGTATCTTTGCTGCGTTATTAAATCCTAAACAAGGAAATTATGGAAAACAATCAATCGTGTATCCGTGTGTTTGCCGACAAGGTTCAAATAGACAATTGTAGAGAAATACTTCAAACCAACGACAAGGCATTCAGTCAACTGAGTGGACTTTTAGCATTGGCAGGAAACGAAGTAAGGTTAAAAATCTTATTTCTCTTAGAAGAAGAAAACGAACTTTGTCCTTGCGACCTTTCAGACATTCTCGGAATGAGCATTCCTGCCGTTTCGCAACACCTCAGAAAACTAAAAGACGGAAATGTCATTGAAGGAAGAAGAGAAGGGCAAACCATCTTCTATTCTTTGAAACAAGAGCAACTGACTTTACTTCGTCCATTTTTTAAACACATCATAAACAATTCAAAAAAGGAAACAGTATGAACAAGAAAAACAACAGACTTGTCGGAGCGGGAGTGCTTTCGGCAGTAGCAGCATCACTTTGCTGCATTACACCTGTATTGGCTCTTATTTCAGGAGCGTCAGGAGTGGCATCTACATTTTCGTGGATGGAACCAGCAAGACCTTATCTAATCGGTATCACTGTTTTGGTGTTGGGTTTTGCTTGGTATCAGAAACTTAAACCACGAACAGCCGAAGAAATTCAATGTGATTGCGAAGAAGACGAAAAGAAACCCTTTATGCAGACCAAAACATTCTTGGGAATTGTAACCGTATTTGCAGCCTTGATGCTCGCTTTTCCGAACTACGCACACATTTTCTATCCTTCAAACGACAACAAGGAAGTTGTAATCGTCAATGCTTCTGACATTCAAACGATAACTTTTGATGTAAAAGGAATGACTTGCAATGGTTGTGCTTCACACGTAGAAAATGACGTTAACAAATTACCAGGCATTGTTAAGATAGATGCGATTTATGAAGAAGCGACTGCCAAAGTAGAATTTGACCAAACTAAAGTGAGTGTTGCTCAAATTGAAGAAGCCATCAACGGTACAGGTTACAAAGTGGTTGGCAAGAAATAGTATTTTTTTGCCTCTCGTATTTAAGAATTTAATTAAACAATTATACAATGAAAAAAAAAATAATTCTATTGAGTGCTTTATTCCTAATTGGAATTGCTCAGGTCAATGCTCAATGTTGCAAACCGACTGACAGTAAAGCACAAACAGCAAATACAAACCAACAAGAAGGTAAAACCCTGAAATTGAAAATCACGGGGATGACTTGTGCAGGTTGTTCTAACCATATTTCAAATGCCCTGAAAGAAGTGGACGGCATAATTGAACACAAAGTGGAATATCCGGGCGATTTGGCAACCATCCAATACGACCCGAAGAAAACAAATCCTGATGCTATCATCAAGGTTATTGAGCAGACAGGCTATAAAGCCGAAATCTTTAAAGAAAATTCTAAATAATATGAAAACTGTAAAATTAATTTTAGGCATTGTTACTATCGGGATGATAGTAGCTAGTTGTAATAAAGAAGTACAGGAACCGGAAGTAAAACCAACAAATTCTTCAACTCCCGGTACTAATTCTTCCACCCCAACAGGTACTTCGACCATTTCTTACACAGATTTGAGTGCGGAACAAAGCACCATTGCGATTGGGGCAACCACAAAAGTAACAGCTACAGCAACAGGAGATGGTCTTTCTTATATCTGGAGTGCATCAGATGGCGATATTATAGGAAGTAAAGCATGTTTGCAGTAAAACCCCAAATAGAAAACTTATGAAAAATCAACGAAAATATATTGACGGTCAATTAAACGACATTCTTTTTTCTGAATTTAAGATAAAGAATAGCGATTTTATTTTACGAATATTTCAAGAATTGATGCAAGGCAGTTCTATATCTAAAAACAGATTTTATAAACTAATAAAAGTGTCCAAAGATAAAGCGGACGCTATTTTGAATAAACTGGGCGAAACCGATGTACAAGGAAATATTATTGCATTTTCTGGTCTATCTACAGTTCCTACCGAACATCAGTTTATTGTAAATGGTAAGATGCTATACACTTGGTGTGTTGTAGATGCTATTCTGTTTACTGAATGGTTAGATGTGGAAGCTAATGTTCGTTCTACTGATCCTATTGATGGTTCACCTATTGAGTTACAAATAAATGGTGGTCAATTGCTTTGGACAAAGCCATATCCTTTATTTATTTCTTGGGTAGAATCTGTTGACACTTGTAATATTAGAGGCTCGTTTTGCAACCATGTTTCATTTTATAGCAGTGAAAGAACAGCAAAACAATGGTTAAAAAATAATCCTGATGGAAAAATATTGACGCTTGAGGATTTCTTTGAGCCTAAAAACATAGGAATGAAATGTTGTTAAGTATAGTCCTAAATAAATTAAAAAAATAAGATGAAAGAAGAAAAAATAAAATTGGAAATTGCAGGTATGACCTGCGACCATTGTGCCACAGGAATAAAAAAAATGCTTTCACAAAATGAGGGTGTTAAAGAAGCCAATGTGAGCTACCCAAAAGCTACTTGTGAATGTTCTTTTGACCCTACCAAAACAAGTAAAGAAGAAATCATCAATACCATTAACGGCACAAAAAACTATCGTGTAAAAAGTGAAATTTCTGAAAATGGAAATAGTAGGAATAATCAATTTGATTTAATCATTATCGGTGGCGGTTCGGCTGCATTTTCGGCAGCTATAAAAGCCGAAAGTTTAGGTTTAACGACCTTAATGGTAAACGGTGGTTTGGACTTTGGCGGTACTTGTGTCAACGTGGGTTGTGTGCCTTCTAAAAATCTTATTCGTGCAGGCGAGTCGGCTTATCACGCTACACATTCCAACTTTGAAGGCATCCGACCAAAAGGCGTTGATATTGATTTTGCTCAAATCATCAAAGACAAGAAAAAATTAGTAGCCACACTTCAAGAGAAAAAATATATGGATGTGGTAAGCGATTTTGAAAACCTGACTATGCTAAAAGGTTGGGCAAAATTCAAAGACAACAAAACCATTTTGGTTGACGGTAAGGAATACAAAGCCCTCAAATTTTTAATTGCTGCGGGAGCTACGACCAACATTCCGACTATTGAAGGATTGGACAAAATTGACTACTTGACCAACGTTTCCCTTTTCGACTTGGAAGAAAAACCCGAAAGCTTGACCATTATGGGAGCAGGTTACATAGGTTTGGAAATTGCAATGGCGTACAATCGTTTAGGCGTTAAAGTCCGAATCATTGAATTTACCGACCGTGTTCTACGGACACAAACCCCAGACATCAGTGAAGCATTGGAAACCCAAATGCGAAAAGAAGGCATTGAAATCTTACCTAATTTCAGAGCCGTGAAATTCGAGAAACAAGCGAATGAAACCATCATTCACTGTAAATGTCCTGACGGTTCATTTACGCAAATTATAGAAAAAGGTAAGGTAGTAATTGCCACAGGCACAAAAGCCAATACAAGCCAATTAGGGTTAGATAACATTGGTTTGGAACTCACCAAAAGCGGACATATCGCTGTGAATGAAAAAATGGAAACCAATCTACCTAACATTTACGCAGCAGGTGACGTAACCAACACCCCTGCATTTGTTTATACAGCCGCTTTTGAAGGTA
The DNA here is from genome assembly GCF_002415215.1 of Empedobacter sp. UBA5036. Lineage (NCBI taxonomy): Bacteria > Pseudomonadati > Bacteroidota > Flavobacteriia > Flavobacteriales > Weeksellaceae > Empedobacter > Empedobacter sp. UBA5036. Next base: position 8,316 of record NZ_DICC01000064.1, on the reverse strand, counting down.
AAATTGCCGTTGAAAATGCGTTCTCAGGAACAGATAATAAAGCCGATTATTCTTCTTTACCTTGGGTGGTGTTTACTGACCCACAAATTGCAGGGGCAGGTTTAGATGAAGCACAGGCAGAATCAAAAGGCATTCCGTTTGAAGTGTCAAAATTGGAACTGAAAGACGTGCCGAGAGCCATAGCAGCAAATGACACAAGGGGATTTATTAAGCTCATTCGTAACACAGAAACGGACATACTGATAGGTGCAAGAGTAGTCGCACCCGAAGGTGGAGAACTCATCCAACAATTAAGTATGGCAATCAAATACGGAATAACCGTGAAAGATTTAGCAGACAGTTTCTACCCTTATCTTACTTTGGGAGAAGGAATCAAATTAGCGGCCATAACTTTCGGAAAAGATGTATCGAAATTGAGTTGTTGCGCCAGTTAATCCGCCCCAAAGGCACACACTCTTGCAAGTCGCACCAGCCAACGCTTGACCAAAACTTGCAAGAGAGAGTGCCTTCCCTACCCCAAAAAATCCTACCTTTGAAAATTGACTAAACCGACTGAAAATAAAGGGCGAACGCACAACATTGTGTATAAGCAATAGCGGGTGAAGTGGTAAAATCAAGGTCTGTGCTTTTAATAAGCTTTGTGCTAAACTGAAAGGTTTGTACTTTCAAATCCGCTACTGCTCATACACGAAACCGTTATCTGTAATTGCAAAACCAACATCACGTAATGAAATCTGGTAGTTTAATTTTATTATTCCTGACAATATTTTTGCTCTTCTCTTGTGCAAGTCAAAATTTAAGCTACAAAGAAAAACAGATTTCCAAATTTTCTCAATTAGGATATAAAATATTACTTGAAAATAAACCAATAAATATCAAATACTATTTTTTAACTAAAAAAAATGTAAAAAAAGTTGTAAAAAATAATCAAAACAAAACAATAACAATAGAATTGAGTTCAGATACTAAATTATTGAAAGGAAAAGAATTCTTGCAAGAAATACAGCAAAATTTTAGAAATAATCGTGACTATGAACTTATTGTAATAAATGGAATTCCTTACGAAAAAAATCAAATTGATTCGATAAATTTCGATTTAAAATCATTAGATCAAGTAACTATCTTAAAACAAGAAAGCGCTAATAAAATATCACACCGTATATTTAATTCTGACATTTTAGTGTTGAAAACTAAATGAAAAATTGCAACTACAGATAACATCGGTAACTGTTGCACAACTCCAATTTACAGTAAAAAACAGAATATATGACCTCGTTTAAGCCTTTTTAAGCGAGGTTTATTTTTTGGAAATATATTAAATTGTAAAATTATAGGGGTTTAAAAACGCACTTTTTAAGTCGTGAAGGAGTACTTTTGTAAAAAGCTGTATTTCCCTTGTTTTAGGGAAACAACTTGGGCTAAAACACTCGGGATTTTGAAAATAAAGCGCAGGTATTTCTTCAAGTTGTAAGATAAACTTGACATCAAAACGTGTTTATTGGCTTGTGCCATTCCTCTGCTGTTGATTCGTTTTAGGTTAAAGAAGTTAATCAACGTTCCTAAAACTGGTTCTACTGTAGAACTTCGACGTTTAACTAACCTGCGGTGATACGCTTTATTTTGGGTGAGTTTTTCATGCATTTTATCGTACAAAGGCTTGTGAATGCTATCTTCCAACTTTTTAAACTTGGTTACTTTTCCACAACAACTTTCTCGTAAAGGACATTGTCCACAATCTTTTTGCGAACTTCTATAGCTTTTTTTTTCGTAGCCTTTGCTGTCTGTTAAAGTTCGTTTGAAAGGCAGAAAAGCTTTATTTCCTCCTTTTTGAATACATTCGTTGTGGATACGTCACATCCTCGTAGACTAAATTAGTAAAAAACTAATATAGCTTTATGATGATTAAAAAGACAAAAGAAATAGCAGCTTATTTAACTTATAGTAAAAAACTACAAGTTCTAAAATATGCCAAAGAATATGGAAATAACTCTATAGCATATAAATTTTTTGGCGTGAAAAAGAGTACATTTTATAAATGGAAAAAGGCGTATGATGAACATGGATAAGAAGGTTTACTTAGAAAAAAACCAACTCCTCGTACATTTCCCAATCAAATCAAGCAAGAAATTGTAAATAAAGTATTAGAACTTCGAAAAGAACATAAATTAGGGACTTGGCGAATTAAATGGTATTTAGAACGTTATCATGATATTTTAATATCAGAATCAAGTGTTTATCGTATTCTAAAGCGTAATAATGTTGCTAGATTAGACAGAAAGGCAACTAGAAGAGCTATGCATAGTATTCGATATGAAAAAGAAACACCAGGTCATCATGTGCAGGTTGATGTTAAATTTCTGATTTTTCATGATGAAAATGGTCAAAAAATCAAGCGATTTCAATATACAGCAATTGATGATGCTACACGAATTAGAGCGCTTAAAATCTATGAAAAGCACAATCAATTAAGATCAATTGATTTCATAAATTATGTTGTAGATAAATTTCCTTTCAGAATTAATACAATTCAAACAGATAACGGACATGAATTTCAATCAAAATTTCATTGGCATGTTCAAGATTTAGGAATGAGACACCGATTTATAAAAGTAGGAACGCCTCAGTTAAATGGGAAAGTTGAACGATCTCATTTAACTGATAAAAAAGAGTTTTATCAACTTTTAAGCTATACTGATGATGTCGATCTAAATCAAAACTTAGAACAATGGGAGAATTTTTATAATTTCAATAGACCACATGGATCATTTAAAGGAAAAACTCCTTATGAAATACTAAAATCAAAACTAAAATAATTATATTTAAAGTCTACGAAGTCATGAAGTACGACACTCATAGTATTGAGATTTGAGATGTTAGTTATTAGACTTTTGTTATTGTATGTTCTTTTTTTATTCATTGGTTTATTGTTTTATGAATAATGTATTCATGAATCCTTTGGATTTAGCTTGATACAAAAACATTTGAGATGTTTGCTATTATTATGTTCATTTTATTAATTACTTTTTTCTTGATAAAAAAGTAATCAAAAAATCAAGGCTTCAATTCTCGCCGGTCAATCATCATTTCGTTTCACTAAAATGTTTAAATCACTCCCGATGGTCGGTAAACATTTTTGCGCTTCTCTCAATGGATTGACACTCGTCTGTAAATTGTTATGCCATTTTGATTTAGATGCCGATACTCTATTTTTTTTGAGTTTGTTATCGAATGATTTGTTCTTTGTTTTCATTTTGTCTTGTAATCAGAAAACACTTGAGATATTAGACTTTGTTTTTATATGTTATTTTTTATTCATGGCTTTATTATTTTAAGAATATTGTATTCATGAATCTTATGGATTTGTCTTGACACAAAAACGAATCAAAAAAGTCAAGGCTGTAAAACGATTAACCTAAAAATGAATATTGATTCGGGAATAAATTAAATCGCTCCTTTCAGTCGGTAATTTATTCTTATCCTTCTCAATATTCATTTTCTTAACGGTATCGTTTTAGAAGCCGAATTTATTTTTCTTCCAATGTTTTATTCTCTTTCTGTACTTGATCGTATGCTAATTCTTTGACTGCAAGACGTACGAACCATTTTTAGAGATTCTCATAAAACCGTGTTTCTTTAATGCTTTACCCAATTGGATGACGGTTGAATTGTTGATGTTGATATTCCCAAAATAAGCTAACCTTGTAGCTATTTGCGTAGTGTTAAGAAAAGCTGTTGCTGTTTCTTTATCAGCTTTTTCGAACCAGGTTAATAGCAATTCTTCTTCTGGGGATTTGATTTGGTATTGCTCGTTGTTTTGGTTGATGTTTTTAATTTCTTCGTTGTTAAACCAATACCTGAATCCTTCATCAATGAGATACAAAGCTTGTTTGTAACAGTTATCGAGGTTTACGTTGTGTAAAGCAACTTGTGTAAATTCTTTGAATTGTACAGTTTCTTTTATCAAATAGGCCATAGTACATTAAGTTTTAGTCATTAAACATTTTTTAAGGTAATTTAATGTAAATTAAAACCTTACAATGGAAAAACGTGTCGCTTTATGGATGATTTACTTTCTTATTCGATGTATTGCTCTATTCTTTATAATATATCCTTTTCAGCCACAAACTTGCTTTTACTAAAAGTATTAACACCGGAACTTCGACCAACGGACCAATAACTCCTACAAAAGCTTGTGGAGAGTGAATACCGAATATTGCAATGGAAACTGCAATAGCTAATTCGAAATTATTACCTGTAGCTGTAAATGAAATAGATGCATTTTTATCATAAGGAACCTTCATTGCTTTATTGATAAAAAAACTGATGAAGAACATCAGTGCAAAATATACAACTAATGGGATTGCTACTTTGATAACGTCTAAAGGTAATTCAAGTATTTTATCTCCTTTTAAACTAAACATTACCACAATGGTAAATAACAAAGCATAAAGTGTTATGGGAGAAATTTTGGGTACGAATACACGATTATACCATTCTATACCATTCTTTTTAATTAAAGTGAATCTCGTGATAAAACCTATTAAAAATGGAATACCTAAATAGATCATTACACTTTGTGTAACTTCTATCATTGAAACCGAAACATTAAAATTAGCTAAGCCTAATTTGCTTGGTAATATGTTGATGAATAACCAAACTAAAAAGCTATAACTCAAAACTTGGAAAATACTATTTAATGCGACTAACATTGCTGTGTATTCTCTATTAGCCTTCGCTAAATCGCTCCAAACGATCACCATTGCAATACATCGAGCTAAACCAATTAGTATTAATCCAGACATATAATCCGGTTCGTCATGAAGAAATAGAACTGCCAAACCAAACATTAAAACTGTACCGACTACCCAATTTAGGATTATAGATATTCCGATTACTTTTTTATTTTTAAATACCTGTGGTAACAGAGTATAATCTACTTTGGCTAATGGCGGAAACATCATTATTATCAATCCTAAAGCTAAAGGTATATTGGTTGTACCCACGCTCATCCGCTCTATTAAAACAGAAAAATTTGGAAATATATAACCAATAGTCACTCCTAAAACCATTGCGATAAAAATCCATAAGGTTAGGTATGTATCTAAAAATTTTAATTTGGGTTGCATTAATTAAATTTTATTTGAGAAAAGACATACATCATTTCGGTTGCTATTTCGATACTTCGTTGTTGGTAAACTTCTGTTTGATTGGTAGTACCATCCGATATTTTAGGATCTTCGTAAGTTATTGGGATTCGCTTTTCTGCACCTGCAATGAAAGGACAACCATCATCTGCTTGGGAGCAAGTAAGAATAGCTACAAAGTTTGAAATTGGATTGTATGCATCATCATACTTCTTAGAAAATCCTATAATTGGTAAACAATTTTCATCAAATTTTATGGCATAAATAGGATTTTTATTATCTGCAATTTTTAGGATTTGAAAGCCTTGATTTTCTAATGTTTCTGCTACTTTAGGAAACAATGCTGTTTCTTCTGTACCACCTGAATAACAATTGATATTTTGGATATTATAATAAGCAGCAGCGAATTGTGCCCATACTTGTGCTAAATGACTTCTGCGTGAATTGTGTGTACAAATGAAGTTGAGATTTATAATTTGGTTATTATTTACCTTATCTTGAATATAAGCAACCAAAGGTTGCAAAATAGTTTTCCTTTGGTTGTCTATAAAATTGAAATTTAGTATTTCTGTTACTATTGTTTTTAATGAACTATTCATTATCTGCATCAAAAGATTAACAACAACCAGAATTTGGCGTACAGCAAGAAGATTTTTCTTCTTTTACTCTAAATTTATTTTCTGTTGCTACAGGAATACCACAAGCATCTTCGGCTAAACAAGCTGTTTTTTTATTTTTTAAAATGAAATGTTTTCCATTAAACTCTAAATCATATTTACCAATTGTAGTCGATTGATATTCAACTTCAATTTCTGCATCTTCAATCCCTAATTTGTTTTCGGATAAGCGAATGATATTTAATAATTTACCTGGTTTTAACCGATGTTCGTAATCATCTGCATTCCACAGTTGAAAGTTTACTATTTTTTCATTTCTAATCACTCCACCACAATCAATAAATTTCTTTGTGATTTCTCCCACTTCTGTTACGTGGAAATGTTCTGGTACGAAAGTACCATCCTCTAATTGAAATTCAACATGCTCTAATGTTGGTAAGATTTCTTTAATTCTTGAAAGTTTCATATTCTTATATTATTATTTATTAATCGTAATATTACGATGTTTTATTTCAAAAAAAACGCCTTAACAGCATTTCTCTATTTTGACATTTTGATTGAAAAAGTTAGAAAACTCATTTTGAATTGCTGACCAAACCTTTTCATCAATACAATAACAAACCGATTTTCCTTCGATGGAACCTTGAATAATTCCGATACTTTTCAATTCTTTTAAATGTTGAGAAATAGTAGCTTGTGCTAAACCTAATTCATCTACCAAATCCGTACAGATACACGCTTTCTGTTTGATAATATGCTGAATAATAGCCACACGAGCAGGATGTCCTAATACTTTGAATAAATTAGCTAGTTTATTTTGCTCGTCAGTGAAGATTTCCGATTTAGTTATTCCCATTATTGATTTATTATCATTGCAATATTACGATATGTTTTATAAATACTAAAATTATTTAATATTAATTATTCAATATACTGTTCTACTGTTTTATCTAATTCCTCGTTTACGATTTTGGCATAAAAAAAAATTCTGTTATGTTTTACAACCTAACAGAATTCTATCTTATTTATATCTTAAAATGGATTATTTAATCGTAATGGAAACGGCACTTTGCAATTAATATCTGATTATCTTCGTACTTGTAAATTAAACGATGTTCTTCGTCTATTCTACGTGACCAGAAACCTGAATATTTATGTTTTAATGGTTCTGGTTTCCCAATACCAGTAAAAGGAGTACGTGAAATATCTTTCAATAAATCATTGATGCGTTTTACTTTTTTATTATCGGTTTTTTGCCAAAATAAATAATCTTCCCAAGACTCATCTACGAAAATATATTTCATCTATTCCTCGATTAATTCTCTTTCAAAAGATTGATTACTTTTTAATTTTTCAATGGCAGCATCTAATCTTGACTCATTGATACGAGAAGATAATTCATGATTTGTAGCCATTAATGAATTGTACTCTTCTAAAGACATTACAACAATACCAGAATCTTTCCCTCTGTTGATGATTAAGGTTTCAAAATTCTTTGAAACTCTATCTAAATAAGATTTAATATCTTTTCTGAAATCTGAAACACTTGCTATTAACATAATCTTGTATTTTATTATGTACAAATATATGTACAATATTTTGATTTGCAAAATCTATTTTTATACATTATTCTAAAATAAATATCTATTATTCAATAAATTGCTCTACAGCTTTATCCAATTCTTCGTTTACAATTTTAGCGTAGATTTGAGTTGTTCCGATATCGGAGTGATCTAAAAGTTTAGAAACATACTCAATACGCATACCGTTAGCTAAGGCTTGTGTTGCAAATGTATGTCGGCTTAAATGAAATGATATCGAGAACGGAAATTCTAATTCTTTACCGATTCTACGCAATTTCTGACCACATAATACATTTTTGCTACCAATTACTTTTAGTTGGTATTCGTTGGATTGTTCGAAGAAATTAGCTTCTGAAATGATTGGAAATACAAAATCATCTGGTTCGGAAGTTTCTTTTTTGTATTTGTTTAATATCTCTAAAGCAGATTGACCTACTTTGAATTGATGTGAACGTTTTGTTTTACGAATGTTTAATCTGATACGTTGTTCGTTTTCATCGTAGTTTTTCCATTGTAAGGTAACGACATAACTAAAACGTAATCCTCCGGCATAACAACTAAAAATAAACATATCTCTGAAGTAGGTATCTGTTTGACCAAATGAACTCTTGTGGTTTTTTAGCTGCTCGATTTGTTCTTTGTTTAAAAACAGTCTTGTACTCTTGTCTTTTTTGATTCGTACACTTGCAAATGGGTAAGTATTTAAACTGATGACTTCTTCACGAATGGCATCTTTAAACATTATGGCTAAAATTGAACATTTGTATTAAAACTAACATTAGTAATTTATGAACAAATTGAAATAACTGTAAGAAAGCTTTTTTACCAAAAAGGACGCAAGTTTAACAAATTGTGGAATGCCAAGGTAGTTTTTCGTTTAAATCATGACATAAAAATAAACGAATATCCAAACAGTTATTGCAATAGCGAATCAATGCTCTGTTGTTATTAATATTAACCCGTAGTGCATTT